>DATKAB010000095.1 GCA_035498555.1 Candidatus Sulfotelmatobacter sp. | reverse complement strand
GCTCTGGTACCGGCCGGCTTTTCGTGGATGAACGACCCCCGCACCAAGTCGCTGCAGGGCCCTTTCACCGACGCGCTCGCGGCGCTCCATCGCGCGACCGGAGTCGATCTCGCGCGCGACGCCAACTTCGTGCTGACCCTCGCGCGGACCGGGAGCGGAGGGCACGGTGGGTCGGAGGCGCTTCCCGGCCTTCGTCGCGTGACCAACGTCTGCCGCGAATGCGGCGAACTCAGCATCGTCGAGCCGCCCCGGCCCTGGCCGAAGCGCTGGGTGTGTCCCTGGTGCGGAAAGTCGAACCCGTTCGGGCGGCCGAGGTGATCGCGCATGCGTGAAGCGCTGAAGAAGCTGAGCGGCGACTCGCTGATCTACGGGCTCGGCCAGGTCGGCAACCGCGCCGTCAACCTGCTGATGGTTCCAATCCTGACGCGCGTTCTTCGCCCCGGCGAATACGCGATCTCGGAGCTGGCATTCGCGTATTCGCAGACCGCGATCCTGGTGCTGGTGATGGGGCTCGATGGAGCGCTGGCCCGCTTCTTCTATCACGAGCCCGATCGCGCAGCGCGTATCCGTATGGCGTCGACGTCGCTGGTCTTCCGCATCGTGACCTCGGTGGCGGTGGCGCTGGTGATCGCATCCCTGGCCGGTCCGCTCGCCACCCAGTTCATGGGGGGCGCCGCCTACCGCAAGTACGTGATGGTCTCGGCGGCGACGCTGCCCTTCACGCTGATCGTCCTGTTCGGCAACGACGTCCTGCGCGTCACGATTCAGCCGATCAAATTCGTGATCCTTAACTTCGTTAACGTCACGCTGGTGTTCGGCATGTCGTTCCTGTTCGTGGTGGTCCAGCACCGGGGCGTGATCGGTGTGCTGTATGGCAAAGCGATCGGGGATGCCTGCAGCGCGGCTCTGGCGCTGGTTCTGGCGCGGCACTCGCTCCGGCCGGTGTTCGACCGGCCGGTGCTGCGACGCATGCTGACCTATGGCTTGCCGGCCGTGCCGGCGATCTTCTTCTTCGGTCTGGTTGCCTCGTTTGATCGGTTCGTGCTCCAGCGCACTCGAACGCTCGACGAAGTGGCAATCTATGGAATCGCCGCCAAGTTCCTCTCGGTGGTGTCGATGGGAGTGGCGGGATTCCAGCTCGCCTACGCGCCGTTCGCCTACTCGCGCGCGCACCACCCCGAATCGCCGCGCATGTTTGCCAAGTTCTTCGCGATCTACGTGGCGGCGGCGAGCGGGGCGGCGCTGCTGGTCGGGTTGCTCGCGCCCAACGTCCTCGCGGTGCTCGTTCCGCCCGCGTATCGCTCGGCCGCGGCGCCCGCACTGTGGCTCGCCTTTGCGGCGGTCGCGCAGGGTGCCTACACTATCGCATCGATCGGCATCGGCATCGCGCTCGCGACACCCTGGCTGAACTTGAGCGGGGCGAGCGCGGCGCTGGTGTCGATCGGCGGGCAGTGGCTGCTCACGCCAAGGCTGGGTCCGCCGGGAGCGGCAGCGGCCACGTTCGCGGCGTACTTCGCGTCCGCGGTCGTGACCTACGCCGTGTCCCAGCGCGTGCATCCGCTTCCCTATCGCGGATGGCGATTGGCGGCGCTCGGGCTGGGTGCGCTGGCGGCCGGAGTCGTGGGCCAGCGGTTCTCCCCGCCGGGAACGACGGGCACCGTGATCCGCCTCGGGATCGTGGCGGTGTACGCGCTCGCCGTGTGGCGGCTTCGAGTGTGGACGGCCGGGTTCGCAGTCGGGCGCGATCCTCGCGCGGACCAGGACGCGGACTCGGCGGAGCAACGGACGCGGGATTAGAGCCGGGAGGAGATCGAATCGATGTGCGGAATCGCTGGACTCTGGGAGGCGGAGTCGAGGGTCGACCTCGGCCGACTTCATCAGATGTCGACCTTGTTGCGGCATCGCGGCCCCGATGACGAGGGGTTGATTCTGGTCGAGGCCTCGAGCGGGCGTATCCGCACGCTCGGCGGCCCCGACACGCCGGCCGATGTGTTCCGCGCAGAACTCCCCTGGTCGCCCGGACGAACGCACCCCGGCGCGGGCGCGAGCGGCGCCAGCCTGGGCCTGCTCCACCGCCGGCTCTCGATCGTGGATCTCACTCCGTCCGGCCATCAGCCGCTTTCTGATTCCACCGGCGTGCGCTGGATCACCTACAACGGCGAGGTCTACAACCACGTCGAACTGCGCGCCGAGCTGGAACGGCTCGGAGATCGCTTCACGGGAACTTCCGACACCGAAGTGATCCTGGCGGCCTACCGTCGATGGGGTCACGACTGCCTGCGCCGCTTGAACGGCATGTTCGCGTTCGCGATCTGGGACGGGGAGCGCCGCGAATTGTTCTGCGCGCGGGACCGGCTCGGCGTCAAGCCGTTCTACTACCAGTTCGACGGCCGCTCATTCGCGTTCGCCTCCGAGCCTCGCGCTCTCGCTCTCACCCAGCCACGCCGGATCCTTCCGCGCCTGGAGGCGGTTCGTGACCTGATCGCGCTCGACTGGGTGGATCACGACGCGCACACCTGCTTCGACGGCATCTGGCAGTTGCTGCCCGGGCACTTCCTGGTGCTGTCCGAGAAGGGGCTCGGCATTCAGCGCTGGTGGCAGCTCGATCCCGATTCACGCGCCACCGGGACGCCGGAAGATTGGACGCGCCAGTTCGAGTCGCTGTTCACCGACGCGGTGTCCCTGAGACTGCGCGCCGACGTCGAAGTCGGCTCGTGCCTGTCAGGTGGCCTCGATTCCACAGCGGTAGTGACCACCGCCTCGCGTCGCGCGCCGAAGGGCATGCACGCCTTCAGCTGCGCCTACGAGGAAGGGCCGTCGTACGACGAACGCGCCTGGATTCGCGACGCGGTGGCGGCGAGCGGCGTGGCCTCGCACGTGGTCACTCCCGACGGCAGCGACTTCTGGCACGTGTTCGATGCGCTCGCCGATCGCCAGGGCGAGCCGACTGCGGGACCCGGACTCTACTCGCAGTGGAAGGTGATGGAGCTGGCGAGGCAGGCGGGACTCAAGGTTCTGCTCGATGGACAGGGCGGCGACGAGACGCTCGGCGGCTACTTCCGCTACCTGCCGCTTCGGCTGCGCGATGAACTGGCGGCGGGCCGCATCGGGACGTTCCTCGTGAACTTTGGCCCGGTGGCGGCGCGGATCGGCTGGCCCACCACGGTGGGCTGGGTGCTGGAGCCGTGGCTGCCGCGCGCGCTGGCCGCAGGGGTTCGGCGACAGTTCGGCTCGGGCAAGGATCGCGTGCTCTCGTCCGACCTTTCGCGACTCGGCGGTGCCTCGGTTCCCCGGCCTCCGGCCGCTTTCGGCAGCGCCGTGCGGCGGCAGATGGCGTTCGATACCACGCAGCGCCTGTTGCCCTCGCTGCTTCGCTACGAGGATCGCAACAGCATGGCGTTCTCGATCGAGACGCGCCTCCCGTTCCTCGATTACCGGCTGGTCGAGTTCGCGTTCTCGCTGCCCGATTCGCAGAAGCTCGACGGCGTCACCACCAAGGCGATCCTGAGACGCGCGCTCAAGGATCGGATTCCCGAGAGCATTCTCGCGCGTCGCGACAAGATGGGGTTCGAAACGCCGGTGGACGTCTGGCTGCGCGGCCGCTTCGCCAGCGAGGCGCGACGGCGGCTGGGCGCGCCCGGCCCGCTGCACGACTGGGTGGACGTGCCGCGCATGCTCGCGGCGCTCGACGACCATCTTGCCGGGCGGCGTGGGATCGGGCTCCAGGTGTGGCGTTGGCTCTCCCTGGAGTCGTGGTCGCGGCAGTACCTGGTCGGCGATCCGCGACGAATCGAACGGGCGCCGGAGCAGGCGTTGCATGCCGGCCGGCATCGCTCGTTCGTCGAAGTCGAAGCGGAGTTCGAACGGGAGACGGCGGCCGCCGCCTCCTGACCCATCCCGCGTGGACCTGGTCGTCCTTTCGGAAGTTCGCTGGGGCTATTTCCGAACCCGCAAGCAGTTTCTGTTGTCCCGCTTCCCGGACCGCTGGCGGGTGTTCTTCGCGCAGCCACCGGCGGCGGGAGCGGACGATCCCTGGCGCCCGCGCCAGGAGGGAAACGTCACCTATTTCACGGTGCCGTTCCTCAAACCCGGCACCACCAGTCGCGCCTACAACGCGCTCGCGGGCACTCGGCCTGGCCGGTTCCTGATCGAGCGGGTCGCCGAGCACCACCTGAGGGCCCGCCTGCGCTCGCTGGGAGTGGAACCGCGGCCGGTCGCGCTGGTCTCCAACATCTACTGTCCGGGCGCTGTTTCACGGCTCAACGCCCAGTTGGTATTCTATGACTTCAACGATAGCCCCTTTCAGTTCTCCCGCGTGCCGGTCTGGGCGCGAGGGTACTGGCAGCGCACCCTCGACCAGGTGGATGCCCTGTTCGTGGTTTCCGAATACTACCGGCGGCAGCTCGAGAGCCAGACCTCACGTCCCCTGACGGTGATCGGCAACGGTGTCGAATGGTCGCATTTCGCGACCCCTCGTCCCGAACCCCCCGAGATGAGGTCGCTGCCGCGGCCTCGAATCGGCTATCTCGGCCTCCTGTCGCATTTTCTGGATTTCGACGTGCTCGAGGCCCTGCGCCGGGCGAGGCGGGGGGGCACGGTGGTGCTGATTGGCCCCCAGTCGCCGGCGGTCGCTGACCCGCTCCGGGAATTCGCGGCGCGGGAGGGGGTGGCGGTGCTCGGGGCCAGACCCTACGAGCAGATTCCGGCCTACGTCCAGGCCCTCGACGTCGGGGTGATTCCTTTTCGGGCGAAGGATGAGTTCGTGCAGGGTATCAATCCCAACAAGGTTTATCAGTACCTCGCCGCAGGTCTCCCCGTGGTCACCACTCCCGTACTCGACCTGAGCCCCAGGCCCCCTCATTTGTGGTTCGGCACCGATCCCATTTCCTTCGTGAGCCGAGTGGAGGAAGCGCTCGCTTCCCCGGCCTCGGCCGATCAGCGCCGCGAGCTGGCGCGCGACTTCGACTGGGATCGGCTGGCGGCGAGAATGGTGCAGGTCATCGAGAGCCGTCTCGCGGCGTGACGGCGGGTTCCCCTCCAACCGGAAAGTCTTCATGACCGATCGCAAGTCGAGCCGGCGCGAACCGAAGTCGGTCGCGTCCGGCGTGCAACTGAGCGCCGGTTGGGCGGCCGCGATTCTCGCGCTGCTGGTCGTGCTCTTCTTCCACGACGTGTTCCTCGGCGGCAAGGTGTTCGTTTCGCCGGACGCCTCCGCCCCGGCGGGATTCGTGCGGATGGGCGAGAAGTCGCTGTGGCACGACCACGTCTATCCGCTCTGGAACCCTTATGTGTTCCTCGGAATGCCGTCGTTCGGGAGCGGTGCCTACAATCCGCTCATCTATCCGCCCGACTGGCCGCTGGCGATCGTTCAAAAGGTGGTGCCGCTCCCCGACGAGACCTGGTTGCTGCTCTATTACTTCCTGGGCGGCCTGTTCATGTTCCTGCTGGCGCGCGAATGGGGCGCGCGCGCGGAGGCCGCGCTGCTTGCCGGAGTCGGCTTCGTGTTCGCCCCCAATCTCGTGGCGGTGGGGGCGCACGGGCACGGCAGCCAGCTGGTGGATTCGGCGTACCTGCCGCTCATGGTGTGGCTGGCGACGCGCTGGCTCAGGCGCGGGTCGCTGATGGATCTGGGCTTCCTCGCGTTCGCGGGCGGTTTCCAGATGCTGCGCGGGCACGTTCAAATCTGCTTCTACACCTGGCTTGCGATCGGCCTGTACGCCGGCGTGGACTGGCTGTTGTCGCTCCGCGATCGCAGCCAGCTCGCGACCCACACCGCGCGCGCGCTGGCGCTCGCCGCCGCCGCCGGCCTCGCGTTCGGGATCGCCGGCTTCTACAACCTGCCGCTCCGCGACTACGCGCGCTGGTCGATTCGCGGCGGGAGCGACTCGGGTGGCGGCGTGGGAATGTCGTACGCGACCGCGTGGTCGCTGTCGCCGATCGAGCTGCCCTCGATCGTGATTCCCGGGTTCGTGGGGTTCGGCGGCGCCACGTACTGGGGCGGCATGCCGTTCACCGACTATCCGAACGCCTACGTCGGGCTGGTCGCGGTACTGCTCGCGCTGCCCGCGTTCCTGGCGAAGCCGGCTCCGGGCGGTGACGCGCCGCGCATCTTCGCGCTGGTGCTCGCGGTGTTCGCGCTGCTGGTCGCCTTCGGGAAGAACTCGCCAGTGTACGGCCTGCTCTATCAGCATCTGCCGCTGTTCAACAAGTTCCGCATTCCGGTGATGGTGATCCTGTTGTTCCAGCTCGCCGCCGCGCTCGGGCTGGCGTGGGGCTGGAGCGCGTTGCTCGACGGCGCCGCCGCACCCGCCGGCAAGACGAAGCGCGGCGAAGCTCTGCAGCGGCTGGTGCTGTTCACCGGCGCCGGAATGCTGATCCTGCTGCTGCTCGCCGCGGCGTCGGGAAGCTGGCATGACGGCTACGTCGCAATGGCATCGGCGCACAATCCGGCGATGGGCCCGCAGGGCGCGCAGCTCGCGTTCCAGGGATTGGTCGGCGACCTGTGGCGCGGCGGGTTCCTCGGCCTGCTCGCAGTGGGCGCCGCGTGGCTGGCGCTGCGCGGGCGCTGGGCGCCGACGATCGCCAGCCTGGTGGCGCTCGGGTTGCTCCTGGCGGAGCTGCTGCCGGTGAGCGGCCGCGTCATGGCGCCGGTGATCGGCGAGCCGATCGCGAAGAACCTCGACGCCGGGCGCGACGACGTCGTGGAGTTCCTCGAGAAGGCTCCGGGCCCGTTTCGGGTGCTGCCGATCTCGGAGTTCCAGAGCAACCGGCTGGCCGGGTTCGGGATCGCTTCGGTGGGCGGCTATCACGCCGCCAAGCCCCGGCTCATCCAGGATTTTCTCGACGACACGCTGCAGTTCAATCTCGGCTGGATGCGGTTGCTCAACGTGCGCTACATCATTTCCGCTCAACCGCTGCCGGCCGCGCCGTTCCTCAAGGAGGCGTTCCGCGGCTCGCAGGTGATCTACGAGAACCGGCTGGCGCTGCCGCGGGTCACGCTCCTCGATCGGTATCACGTGGTGCAGCCGGCGCGCGCCATCCTCGACTCGGTGAAGCTGGGAACCTCGGAGAGCGGCGATGTCGTGTTCCTCGAGCAGGATCCCCACCTGAAACTTGGACCGCTCGGGCAGGCGCGGGCGTCGGTGCTGTCCTACCGGTTGAACGACGTGACGGTGGACGAGGAGTCGCAGGGGCCCGCGATCCTGCGACTGGCGGATCAGTGGTATCCGGACTGGACCGCGACCGTGGACGACCGGCCGGCTCCCGTGCTCAAGGCCGACTATCTGCTCCGCGCGGTGGCCGTTCCGGCCGGCCGGCATCGCGTGGTATTCACTTATCGATCGAGAGCGATCCGACTCGGGCTGATGCTGAGCGTGATCTCGGCGGTGTTTTCTCTGGGTCTGGTCCTGGTCGGGGTGTGGATCTCCCGGCGGGGCCGGACTCCCTTGCCCGCGGCCTGAACAGGCGGGAGAGAGGAGATCGAGTGGAGAAGATCATCATCACGCCGACCTACAACGAGCGCGAGAACATCGACCGGCTGATCCAGAAGCTGATGGCCCTGCCGTACGGACTCCATGTGCTGGTCGTGGACGACGGCTCGCCCGACGGCACCGCGGAGATCGTCAAGGGATGGATGGCGCGCGAGCCGCGCGTGCATCTGCTCCAGCGTCCGGGCAAGATGGGGCTGGGCTCGGCCTACCGCGACGGATTCCGCTACGCGCTCGACAACGGCGCGGAGTACATCTTCGAAATGGACGCGGACTTCTCGCACGACCCGGACAGCATTGGCGAGTTCCTCAAGAACGCCGATGAGGTCGACGTGGTGCTCGGATCGCGCTACCTGCACGGCATCACCGTGGTCAACTGGCCGCTGAAGAGACTGATCCTTTCGTACATGGCGAATCGCTACACGCAGCTCGTGACCGGACTGCCGCTCCGCGACGCCACCGGTGGTTTCAAGTGCTTCCGTCGCCGCGCGCTCGAGGCGATCCGGTTGGACCAGGTGAGATCGGACGGCTACGCGTTCCAGATCGAGATGTCGTTCAAGTGCTGGAAGAAGGGTTTTCGGATTCGCGAGATTCCGATCCTGTTCGTGGACCGCCAGGCCGGGGTATCGAAAATGAGTCGCCGCATCGTCTGGGAAGCCGCGTGGATGGTCTGGCGTCTACGCGTGTTGGATCTGATCGGCCGTCTGGAGTAGTCGCATGACCCTGTCGTTCATCAGCGCCTTCGCAACCCTGCTCGCGGTCGTGCCGATGTCTCCGTCGACGTCTGGAGGCTGGACCACCTATCTCACGCCGCACCGCTACAGCGATCTGCTGGTGAAGGGCGACACGGTGTGGTGCTCGACTCGCGAGGCGGGTCTCCTCCTCTACCGTCGCTCCGCCCAGAGCTTCACCGCGATCACCCGCTCTCCGAACGGGCTGGCCGGGAACGAGCTGACGGCGCTCGCCTACGATCGGAGCGGGCGGCTCTGGATAGGGACCAACGGCGCCGGACTCAGTCGCATGTCCGCGGATGGAAGCTCGTGGTCGCTGATCAATGCCTTCGACGGGCTGCCGGCCGACAGCGTCAACTGCCTGCGGGCGGAGGGCGACACGATCTGGGTGGGGACCCCGCGCGGCATCGCCTTCTGGAACGGAAAGGAAATCGCGGGCGTCCTGCCCAGCTTCGGCCAGCCGTCACCGTTTGCCAGCGACGACATCACGGGAATCGTCGTCCACCCCGACACCATCTGGGTCTCGACCGGCCAGGGCATCTACCTGAGCAAGCGCTCGACCGGGCTTGCGAACTGGGTGAGCCTGAACACGGGTCTGCTCAATACTCAGATCGGAGCGCTGGTCACCAACGACACTCTTCTGTTCTGTCAGGCCGGCGGGCGCGCCTACACCTACGTCAACAATCAATGGGTGATGCAGGGCTATACCGGAAACATGAAACGCCTGTTCGACGACGGCGGCGTGGTCACGGCTTCGACCGATCTCGGGCTCTATCGGCTGTGCAACGAAGGCTGGGCAACGCTCAACACCGAGGCGGCCAGCTCCTTCACCGATCCGTCGGTGTGGATTCCGGCTTCCGACGGCGCCGGGCTCTACCTGGCCGCCAATCAGACCGGGCTGATCGAGCAACCGGCAGCGGGAGTCGCAACCGGCTGGCCGGTCTTCACCCCCGACGCCCCGCCAGACAACGATATTCGCAATCTCAACCTGGACAGCGGACGAGTCTGGGTGAACTCCGCGGAACAGGGTGTGGGCCGGCTGACCGGCGACCAGTGGCGGATCTGGCCGGATACTCCGTCGCCGTGCTCGGGCTACTGCGACACGACGTTCATCGAACCCCTCTACGCGTGGGCCCTGCTGGTGGATCGAGAGCACAAGAAGTGGATCGCGAACTGGGAATTCGCCCTGGAAGAGATCGACGATTCGAACCCCACCCCGCAGTTCATTCATCACACCTGGCCCGACTCGCTGCGCGATCGCACCCGCATGTGGTCCTCGGCCGCCGATAGCGATGGCGGTCGCTGGTTCGGCGGCGACACGCCCGATCTCGGGGTCATTCCTGCCAGCGGACTGCTCGAATTCGATTCGCTCGGGGTGCTGGTGGCGAATTTTCGCAACGAGAATCAGAGCGGCGTGCTCAACAGCAAGATTCACGGCCTGACGGTGACCCGCGACCACGTTCTTTTCGTCGGTTATCCGAACGGCGCCCAGTGGGTTCAGCTTCCGCTCGGCCCCAACGGCATGCACGACGCGACCCCCATGACCGACGTGAGCCGGCTCGACGTGCAGGGCCTGGTGGCGCGTGGCGACACGCTGTGGATGCTGACGACGCAGTCACTGCGACGCTACAAGCTGACGCCGATCACGTTCCAGGCCGAGTACACCATTCCCGAGGCCACCGCGCTGTTCGCGGGGAATCCTCTGGCGGTCGGACCCGACGGTTCACCGTGGGTGGGAACGGAAGCCGGAGTGCGTGTCTACCATTCCAATGGCACGAGCGAGGATTTCAACATCGAGAACTCACCGATCGCCGGCAATCAGGTCTATGCGATCCGCGTGGACCCGGTGAGCGGTGTCGCGTGGATCAGCACCTCGTCGGGCATGAACCGGTACGATCCGCACTACGCGCCGCCGCCGCCGCCGCGCGTGCCGCAGCTCTCGTTTCTCGTCTATCCCAACCCCATCGCGCTCAACAAAACCGGCCTGCAGCTCCGGATCAAAGGCAATGGCACCGCGTATGAGGGAGTGATCTTCGACCTTCGCGGTCGCAAGGTGAAGCACTTCAACGCACCGGCGAACCACAGCGTGATCTGGGACGGGACCGACGACGACGGCCAGACCGTGAGGCCGGGCATCTATTTCGTTCACGCGAACGCGGGCGGCAGCTCGGCCACGGTCCGCGTCGCCGTGCTGCGTTAGCCGGTTTGACCGAGCCGCGCTTCCGCTGGAGCGCCTCGCCGCCTCCGGGCTTTCGCGAGCTGCTGGCGCGGGATCCCAACGCCACTCCCGCGCATCATCCCGGAGTGGCGCACGCTTTTTCGGTCGCGCAGACCGGGATGAGCACACGCTTTCTCGCGATCGAGCGCGGCGGGCGCCTGTGCGGATCGATGGCGGTGGTGGTGCAGCGTCGCGCCAGTTTTCATTGGATCCACGCGCTGCCGGCTTCGCTTCCGGGCGCGCCGCTCTCGCTCGAACCGGATCGCGCCGAGGTGGATCTCTGCGCCGCCAGGGCGCTCGAAGCCCTGGCCATCGAGCTGGGCGCGGTGGGCGGCTCCTGGGTCTGCTATCGACCGGTGGGCCCCCCGGTTTCCGATGGGGCGCTGTCGCGGCTGGGCGGCGAGACGCGCCGATTCGAAGCCGCGATTCTCTCGCTCGAGCGCGGGACCGAACCGCTGCTCCAGCGCATGGATCGGAAGACACGCAAGGAAATGCGTCAGGCCAGGGAGCGCGGGCTGTCGGTCACGCAAGAGCCCGAGGCGCTCGAGAGCGCCTACGCGCTCTACTCCGCGCAGGCGCGCGCCTGGCGGGCCCATCGACCGCTGCGCCTCGAACTGCTGCGCCGCCTCCTCCGCCCGATCGGAGGTGAGTGGGGAGACCAGGCGCCCGCGCGCCTGTTCACGGTGCGCGACAGCCGCGGACTGCTGGCCGCGGTGCTGGCGCTCGACGGACCGCGCGAGACCTTGCTGTGGTGGAGCGGCTCGCATCCCGACGCTCGCGCCAGCCACGCCTTCCCGCTGCTGCTCTGGTCGGTGATCGAATGGGCTCACGAGCAGGGGCGCGCTCGGATCAATCTCGGCGCCAGCGCCGGCCGCGAGGCGATCCTCGCGTTCAAGGATTCGCTGGGCGCTGCGCCTGTGCGCTATCCGGTGCGCTGGCTCGACGCGCGTCACGCGCACCGCGTCGGGCGAATGGTCGCGGCGCTGCAGGCGCGGTTGAGGCGCGGTCGCCCGCTCGGAGAGCCCGAATGAAGATCGCGACGCTCTCCAATGCCTCGGTGGGGCACACGCAGCGCTGGGTCGAATACTTTCGTTCGCGCGGTCACGAGGTGCGGGTGTGGTCGCTCGAGCCGGGGCCCGTCGAGCTCGGGGCATTCCGCCTGCCCTGCTGGCCGTTGCCGGGCGCGGTGCGCTATCCGCTGGCCGCGCCCGCGCTGCGCTCGGCTCTGGCCAGATTCGAGCCCGACCTGGTGGACGCCCACTACGTTCCCAACTACGGGCTGCTGGGCGTGCTTTGCGGTCGCCGTCCCCTGAGCGTGTCGGCGTGGGGATCGGACCTGCTGCTGGCGCGGGCGCGCGGCGCGCTGAGCCGGCGGCGCGCCGGCCTGGTGCTCGAGCGCGCCGACCTGGTGATCGCCGACAGCGAGAATCTGGCCGCCGCGGCGCGCGCGCTCGGCGCACCCGAATCGCGGGTGCACGCGATTCCCTGGGGGATCTCGCGCCAGCTCTTCCACCCGGGAGATGCAAGGGAGGCGGGGCTGCTGCTGAGCACGCGCCAGCACGAGCCGATCTACGACCTGCCCACCCTGATCGAGGGCGCGGCGCAGGTGATGGAGCGCTGGGCGGGCACGCGCCTCGAGATCGCCGGCGCCGGCTCCCTGACGCGCGAGCTCGAGCGCCTCGCCGCCCGCCGTCTTCCGGCGGGACGCTGGCGCTTCACCGGCCTGCTGACTCCCGCCGCGATGGCGGCGTCGCTCGCCCGCGCCTCGATCTACGTCTCCTGCTCGCGCTCCGACTCGACTTCGGTGTCGCTGCTCGAAGCGATGGCGGCCGGCGCGGTGCCGGTGGTGAGCGACCTCGAGGGTAATCGCGAGTGGGTGGGTGAGGGCGACGGCGCGCGCTTGTTCGCGCCCGGAGATCCCGCGGGTCTGGCCCAGGCGCTGGAGCGGGCGATCTCCAACCAGGCCTGGTGCGAGGCGGCGCGCGCGCGCAATGCCGAGGTGATCGCGGCGCGCGCCGATCGCGACGTCCAAATGGCGAAGATCGAGCGCCTGTTCGAGCGCGCGGTGGCCAGCCGCCGCACTGGCGCGGAGCGAATCCCGGCAGGAGGCCCACGATGAGCGACACCGGTCGCGTTGCCGGCGATCGACGGCGGCGCCGGTTGCTCATTCTGTGCTACTTCTTTCCGCCACTCGCGGGCGGCGGCGTTCATCGCGTCTTGAGCTTCGTGCGCGAGCTGCCCCGGCACGGCTGGAATTGCACGGTGGTGTGCGCGGGTCGGAAGGACTACTGGGTGACCGACGACACTCTGGAGGCGAGCGTTCCGGGCGAGACCGAGGTGATTCGAGTCGAGGGCGGCAGCGCGCTCGCCGCCTGGCTGCGCATGCGGGGCGGCGACCGCGGGCGCCGATCGGGCGCGACTTTCTCGCGCCTGCGTTCCCTCAGCGATTGGTGGCTGCTGCCGGACTCCTACGCCGGCTGGGCGCGACGAGCCGCGTCGGTGGCGCGCCGGCGAGTCCAACGTGGCGACGTCGACGCGCTGCTCTCGAGCTCGCCTCCCGACAGCGTGCACCTGGCGGCCGATCGCGCGCGCCGCGGGTTCGACCTGCCCTGGGTGGCCGACTTCCGCGATCCGTGGGTGGCGCTCCACCTGAGAAAGCCGCCAACCGCCTGGCATCGGGCACAGCAGGAACGCATGGAGGCGCGCGTGCTCGACGACGCCGATCTGGTGCTGGCGGCTTCGCGCACCCACGCCGAAGCGTTGCGGCGCCGCGCGAGCCGGGGCCCCGGCCGCGTGATGCATCTGCCCAATGGTTTCGAACCGTTCGCGGGCGAAGACCATGGCGAGGCGGCGCCGCCGGCGCCCCTCGCCGCCGGTCCGCACTTCCAACTGGTGTTCACGGGCACGCTGTCGCAGATGCCCGAGACCGAAGTGCTGCTCGAAGCGCTGCACGAGCTGCTCCAGCGACGCCCGGAGCTCAGGCGGCGCGTGCGTGCGCGACTCGCCGGTCCCTACGATCGGGGTTACGAGGATCGCGCCGTCGCGCTCGGTCTCACCGGCATCGTGGAGTTCACCGGTCCGATCTCCCACGCCGCCGCGCGCACGCTCCAGGAACGGGCGGATCTGCTGCTGCTGTGGAAGCCGCCGGAATCGCCGACCATGGTGCCGGGCAAGCTCTACGAGTATCTCGCCAGCGGCCGGCCGATCGTGGCGCTGATTCCGAAGGAGGAGGAGGCCGCCGAGCTCGCCGAGCGAGGGGGGGCGGTGAGGATCGATCCGGGCGACCGCGCGGCACTCGCCGCCGAGATCGGGAGGCGCGTGGACGCATGGCTGGCGCGGGGGCGCGAGCCCGATCGCGACAGGCCGTGGCTCGCCGAGCACACGCGCTCGGCGCTGGCCGGTCGCCTGGCGGACGCGCTGGATGCTCAGATCGAGGCCCGAAGCGATCGCGCCCGGAGCGATGCATGAGCCCGACGGCCGCGGTTCCCTTCACTCGCGTCGAGAAACTCGCGCTCATCCTCTCGCTGGCGCTCGCGCTGGTGTTGATGTGGCCGTTGCGCGGATATCTCACCGACGACACGTTCATCCATCTGCGCTATGCGCAGCATCTCTCGCGTGGGCAGGGGCTGGTGTTCAATCCCGGCGAGCGGATCTACGGCTGCACCAGCCCGCTGTGGGTGGCGCTGCTCGCCGACGCCATGGCGCTCGGTATCGATGGGGTGGCGGCCGCCAAGTGGATGGGCGGGATCTCGACGCTCCTCTCGATCATGCTGTTCCTCCAGCTCATGAGGCGTACCGTCGCGACTCCCGGGCTGCGCGCGCTCGGCACGCTGGCGTGGTCGGCGAACGCCTGGATGCTGCGCTGGTCCCTTTCGGGAATGGAGACACCGCTCGCGGTCGCCCTGGTGCTGGGCGGCTTCGTGGCGTTCACCGAAGGCCAGCAGTGGGGCGCGCGCCCGGTGCGCACCGGCGCGCTGTGGGCGATCGCCGCGCTGACACGTCCCGAAGCGGTGTTCCTGCTCGGGCTGTGGGGCATCTTCCTGATGGCCGACACCGAGAATCGCGCCGGGCTGCGGCGCCTGGTGTTCGGCTCGTTACCGCCGCTTCTCATCTACGGCGGCTGGCTGCTGTTCGCGCGCCTCTACTTCGGCACCTTCTGGCCGCAGACGCTGTCGGCCAAGGCGGCGGGGTCGGCCTCGGCCGGGATCCCGGTCGACAACCTGGTGAGGCAGGCGAAGATCATCGGCTCGACCGACGGCGCGCTCGCGCTGCTCCTGGTGCTGGCGCTGCTGTTCGGCGGGCGAAAGCTGTGGCCGCGCCAGGTGCTGGCGCAACGGCTGCTTCCCTGGGTGTGGATCGCGCTGGTGCCGGTCCTGTACGTGGCGCGGGGCGTTCCGGTGATCTCGCGCTACCTGCTGCCGCTGTTGCCCGTGCTGGCCTGGCTGGCGTGGCGCACCGCCGAGCTGTGGTGGTGCGGCGATCCGCCGCAGCCCGCGCGCCGCGGGCGCGCCACGGCGCTGGCGGCGATCGTCACCGCGATCGTGCTGGTGCAGAACGCCCTCGTCTACCGCCAGAGCGTCGTGCCGCACGTGCGGTCGTTCACCGCCGGATTGCACGCGAGCCTGATCCAGTGGGGGAAATGGTTCCACGGCGTGGCACCGCCCGGATCCTCGATCGCCACGCCCGACATCGGCGCGATTGCCTACTACAGCGATCTGCCGGTCGTCGACCTGGGCGGGCTGGTCACTCCGCCGATGGTGCCGATCCTCGAGCGAGAAACGCCCGAGGCCGCGGTGGCGGACCTGGCGTTCTCGGCGTTCGCGAAACCGTCGTTCCTGGTGGATCGCGCGCTCGCCGATGACGACCTGCGCCGGCGCAGCCGCTACGCCCCGTGCCTCACGCGGCTCGGCAGCGCGAGGATCGACGGGCTCGGAATCATGCGTCCCGAGACCACGATCTACACCTTTTATCGCATCGATTGGAGCTGCGCCGACACGCTCGGTTCGCGAAGCCCTCGATAGAGCGCCCGTGAGGCCGCGAGCGACATTCCGTTCGCGGAGTTCTTGCAGTGCACGGACGTGCACGAACATTCCGTCGAGAAATGTCACTTGGCCCTCACATTTCCTTTGACACTGCTTGCGGCGAAATCTAGTGTGCCGCCCGGCGGTGGGGAATTGTGGGGAAAGGTGGTGGTCCGTGGCAGTAAATGGGAAATGAACTCCAGCGAAACGGGCGCAGCTTGGCGTCGTTCTACGGCACTCAGACCTACGCGATCGATCACAAGGGTCGCATCAGCGTACCTGCCACCATGCGTCGCTCCGCTTCCGCCAAAAAGGGCGGAGCGGACACGTTCTTTCTGGTGTCGGGATTCGAAGGGTGCCTGGCTCTCTACGCGCCGGAAGAATGGCGGCGCGTGGAGGAGCGGCTGCGCCAGATTCCCATGGGCGACCGTCGGGGCCGCGCGTTCGCGCGCGCGTTCCTGATGGACGCAACCAAGGTGTCGGTGGACGCGCAGGGACGCATCGCCATCCCGCCGGCACTGATGGGCCGGGCAGGCCTCGGCAAGGAAGCCGTCCTGCTCGGCCAGGTTGATCGCATCGAGATCTGGAACCAGGAGCGATTGGATGCCCTGGTCCAGGCCGCGAACGGCGAATACGAAACGCTCGCAGGAGAAGTGCTGGGAGGGAAGCAGCCATGACCCTTCTGCCCGAAGTCGCCCGGGAATCCCGTCGCGCGCTGGCGCTCAATCTGGAGCTGACCCACGGCCGACATGGAGCGACGGCGAGGCTCGAGCTGCTCGAGCGCGGTGGCGGTCGGGTCGCGTTGCTCGCGCTGCGGGGCTGGCTCGACGCGGTGGCGATCCGACGGCTCGAGTCGGCGCTCGAGGATCTCGCGGCGCGCGGGGCGAGCCAGTTGATCATCGACTGCTCTCAGCTCCGCCACGTCGACTACCGGCTGTTGCCCGCGCTGGTGGCCTCGCTCGAGCGATTCGAGACCCACGCCGGGAGCTTCGTGATCTGCGGGCTGTCGCACTACCTGCGCGACCTCTTCCGGCTCGCGGGCTGTGACGGCGCGCTGCGCTGCTGGCCCTCGGCCGACGAGCTGCTCGGAGCGGCCGGTGCGATCGAGTCCGGTCGTGAGTTCGCGTCATGAGCCGGTGCTCGTCGAGGAAGTCCTGCGCTGGATTCGCGGCGGCCCGGGGCTCTATCTCGACGCGACGCTCGGCGACGGCGGCCACGCGGAAGCCCTTCTCGAAGCCGAATCCGGGGCTCGGCTGCTCGGCACCGATCGCGATCCTCAGTCCCTCGAAGTCGCCGGCCACCGGCTGGCGCGATTCGGAGCGCGGGTGACCCTGGCGCGCGCCGCGTTCCACGAGCTTCCGGTCGCGCATCGCGAGGCGGGCGGCGAATTGCTGGCCGGGGCCTTGTTCGACCTCGGGCTTTCGTCCCGCCAGCTCGACGACCCCGCGCGCGGGATCGGATTCCGCTTCGATGCCCCTCTCGACCTGCGCCTCGACCCCGCCCGGGGACGGCCCGCCTGGGAGGAGATCCGTGACGCGGAGCCCGCGACGCTGGCGCGCGCGCTTCGCGAGCACGGCGACATTCGAGACGCGACGCGGCTCGCGCGCGCGATGGTGCGCGAGGCCAAGGCCGGCTGGCTCGGCACCACCACCGAGCTGACGGCGCTGGTGCATCGACTGTCCGGCGGCCACGCGCATCCGCGCCGGCTCGCGCAGGTGTACCAGGCGCTGCGCATCTGGGTGAACGGCGAAGCCGAGGATCTCGAGGCGGCGCTCGAGTGGCTGCCGCGCGCCGTGCGCGCCGGCGGCGTGGTGGTGACGATCGCCTATCACTCGGGCGAGGACCGGCGCGTGAAGAACGCGCTGCGCGGTGAGCGTTCGGTAGTTTCGAGGCGGCGGCCGCCGGCGTCGGTGGCGGAGTCGCCCTGGGAACCGTTGCATCGAGGGGTGGTGACACCCTCGCAGGAGGAGGTCGGTCGCAATCCTCGCGCTCGGAGCGCGCGGTTGCGAGCGTTTCGGAGGAAGTCCACATGAGCCCGAAGCCCCATCGTCCCCGTGTGGTGTGGAACGCGAACGAGTCGCGCTCTTTCCGCGCCGATGTCTGGCTGGCCGCGTTCGGATTGCTGGCCTTGCTGCTCGCCGAGGTGTGGCAGAACGCGCGCGTGACCGAGCTGAGCCTGCGCCTCGAGCGCACGCGTCATTCGCTGTCGGCGGTGGAGGCGCGCGAGGCCTACGTCAGCGCCCAGCTGCAGCGGCGCGCCACGCGTTCCGCGCTGTCGCCGATGGCGAGCGAGCTCGGACTCGCGCCGGCCGATGCGCGTCAGGTGGTGGTGCTGCCCGCGGACTATCTGTCTTCCGACGAGTCCTCCTCCGGCCCGAGCCGCGCCGTCGCTCTGGCCTGGGTGGATCGCTTCTCTCGCGCGCTGGTGCCGGAAGCCACGGCGCGCGGCCGCAACGGGAACTGACCATGAATCGAGCCTGATACGATCGGGCGACCGGTGTGACCGGCCGCACCACCGCACCGCGCGAGTGCTGGCCCGGCGATCCGCGTGAATCGCCGTTCCAGGGAGGGAGAATTGGCCCACACGGACATGCGCAAGAGTCGGGTGCTGGTGGCTGCGGCCGGTCTTCTTCTCGGCCTGGTGGGATTGTGGCTGCGAGTGGCCTGGTTGCAGATCGTGCAGCACGCCGACTACGTGGCGCGGGCCGAGCGCAACCATGAACAACGGGTGCTGGTGCGGCCGCAGCGCGGCGATCTGCTCGACCGCCACGGGCGCGCGCTCGCCCACGATCTCGAGACCTACACGGTCGCGGCCGCGCCACGCGAGATGAAGGATCCGCGCGGCACCGCCCGTGCGCTCGCCATCGCGCTCGGTCTCCAGCAACGCAAACTCGAGTCGGAGTTCCTGTCGGGAAGACCGTATCTGGTGGTCGCGCGCCAGGTCGAGCCGGGTGTCGGCCAGAAGATCGCCGATGGCGGGTTCCCCGGAATCTATCTGTCGCTCGAAACGCGGCGCGAGTATCTGCTCGGCAGCGCCGCGCGTGAGATCCTCGGGCGAACCGACACCGACGACATTGGCGTCGACGGGCTCGAGTTGCAGCTCGATCAGACGCTGCGCGGCCGGGCCGGATGGACCACGCTGTTTCGTGACGGCCGAGGCCAGGCGCACGCGCTCCCGCGCGGCTCGCGCCGAGAAGCCGAGGACGGGCAGCAGGTGGTGTTGAGCCTCGACGCGGATCTTCAGTCGATCGTCGAGTCTCATCTGGCCCGCGCGGTGGACACGCTGCGCGCGGAACGCGGCTTCGCTCTGTTCCTCGATCCCAACACCGGCGAGATCCTGGCGGCGGTGAGCGTGCCGCATCTGCCGCCCGGTCGCGAGCGCAACTGGCCGGTGACCGATCAGTACGAGCCGGGCTCGACCTTCAAGCTCGTCGTGGCGGGGGCGGCCCTCGAAGAGGGTCTCGCTCAGCCCGATCAGGTGTTCGAGGCCTCGGCTTCGGGCACCGCGCTGCTGGCGCCCGGGGCGCTCTTCCACGACGTACACCGGGCGCCGAGCTTCAGCTTCCGCGACGCGGTGCGCTGGTCGAGCAACATCGTCATGGGTCGGCTCGGGTTGCTGGTCGGCCCGGATCGCCTCTATCGGTTCGCCACCGATCTCGGATTCGGCGAGATCACCGGCATCGAGTTCCCCGGCGAGGCGGCGGGCCGGCTGCGCTCGCCGGCTTCTTGGTCGGCCCGCTCGTGTCCCACCATCGCGATCGGTCACGAGGTGGCGGTGACGCCGCTCCAGCTCGCGCTGGCCTACGCGGCGGTCGCGAATGGAGGCGTGCTGATGGAGCCGATGCTGGTGCGCGAGCTGCGCGATCAGAACAACCGCGTCACTCGCCAGTACCAGCCGCACGCGGTGCGGCGCGTGTTCAGCGAGCACACCGTCTCGATCCTGCGCGAGATGCTGTGCGCCGTGGTGGACAGCGGCACCGCCAAGGCCGCGCGGATTCCGGGGCTGGAGATTGCCGGCAAGACCGGCACGGCTCAGAAGTACGACGCCACCGTCGGCACCTACGGCCGCGGGATGTATCTTTCCTCCTTCGTGGGCTTCGTGCCCGCGGACCGGCCGCGGATGGTGGGGGTCGTGGTGATCGACGAACCGCACGGCAGGCACTACTACGGCGGCGAGGTGGCGGCGCCGGTCTTTCGCGAGGCCATGCTCGACCTGATGCGCTTGCCCGACGGGCCGTTCGAGCCGAGCACCGCCGACATCGCGTATCGCCCGCCTGCGCCGGCGCCGGTGACGGTGCCGGACGTGCGGCTGCTCCCTCCTGCCGAGGTCGAGCGCCGCCTGTCGTCGTTCGGCCTGCACGCGCGCTTCGAAGGCGAGGGCCCGCGCGCGCTCGCGCAGGAGCCCGCGGCCGGTCAGGCCACCGAGCGTGGTTCGCGGATCGCGGTGTGGCTCGCGGCGCCCCAGGATTCCGCCACCCGACTCATGCCGGAACTCGCCGGCGTCGCGGTGCGCGAGGCGTTGCGACGGCTGGCGCTGCTCGGCATGCGCTCGCACATCGAGGGCGGCGGGCTGGTGGTCCGGCAAAGCCCGCCGGCCGGCGCCCCCCTGCCGGCCGACCGTACCGCCTGGCTGTGGTGCGAGCCGGGCGTGGCGCACGCCGAGGGCGATGGGCTCAACGCGCTGGCCAGCGGCGCCGCGCTCCGGGCTCCGGGGCCGTGAACTTGAACGATCTGCTCGAGGGGCTCGAGGTGGTCGGGCGGCGTGGCGATTCCTCGCTGGCGATTTCGGGCCTGGCCTACGACTCTCGCCGCGTCCGCAAGGGCGACGCGTTCTTCGCGCTCTCCGGCTTGAAGGCCGACGGCGCCCGATTCGTGAACGACGCGATCCGCGCCGGAGCGGTGGCGGTGGTCTCGGCTCCCGGCGTGGTGGTCGAGGGCGCGGCGCACGTCGAAGTGCGCGAGCCGCGCCTGGCGCTCGCGCAGGCGGCCGAGAACTTCTACGGCCATCCGTCGCGGGGGCTTCGAATCGTCGCGATCACCGGCACCAATGGCAAGACCACGACGACCTGGATGCTCGAATCCATGTTTCACGCCGCCGGCTGGAATGCCGGAGTCATCGGCACCACCGGTGCGCGCTTCGCCAACCAGTCACGCGAGATCTCGTTCACCACGCCCGAGGCGCCCGAGCTGCAGTCGCTGCTCTCCGAAATGCGCCAACGCGGGGTGAAGGCGGTGGCGATGGAGGTATCGAGCCACTCGCTCGCCTTGAGACGCACCTGGGGACTGGAGGCCGACACCTGCGTGTTCACCAACCTCACGCAGGATCACCTTGACTATCACGGCACCATGGAGAACTACCTCGACGCCAAGCTGATGCTGTTCGACGGTCGCAATGGGCCGAACGGCAAGCGCGTGACCGCGGTGGTCAACGGCGACGATCCCGCCGGCGCGAGGGTGATCGCGGCCGCGAAGGCCGCGGGCTCTCGCGTGCTCACCTTCGGCACGGACCTGTCCGATGCGCCGCCGGCCATGAAATTCGACTTGAGCATCGAGCGAATCCAGTCACAACCTGACGGGCTCCACTTGCAGTTCGACGTCGAGGTACCCAAAGACTTGCGCGAGAAGAAGCGATTCGACCTCGGGAACTCCGCCGCCGGCGGCGAGCGGACCTTCCGGCTCCCGCTGCTCGGGCAGCACAACGCGTTCAACGCCGCGGCCGCGTATCTGGCCGCCCTTTCGTTCGGACTGCCGCTCGATACGATCGAGCAGGGGCTGATGAGAATGCCGGCCGTGCCGGGTCGGCTGGAGAAAGTGGACGCCGGGCAGCAGTTCCTGGTGGTCGTGGACTACGCCCACACGCCCGACGCGCTCGAGCGCGCGCTCCACGCGGCGCGCGAACACTCGCGCGGCCGCCTGTTGCTGGTGTTCGGCTGCGGCGGCGATCGCGATCGGGGCAAGCGGCCGCTGATGGGAGCGGTGGCCTCGCGCGCCGCCGATCAGGTGTGGATCACCAACGACAATCCCCGCAGCGAGGATCCGGCGGCGATCGCCCGCGAGATCCTGAGCGGCGCGACCGGACCGGCGCGACCGATCACGGTCGAGCTGGATCGAAGGCAGGCGATCGCCCGCGCGCTCGACTCGGCGCGGGAGGGCGACCTGGTGCTGATCGCCGGCAAGGGGCACGAGACCACGCAGACCATCGGGAGCCAGGTGCTGCCGTTCGACGATCGCGAGGTCGCGCGTGAATTGTTGCGGCGGAGACGGCCGGCGTGATGGCCACCTCGACGCCCCTGTTCACGCTGCCCCAACTGGCGCAGGCGTCCGGGGGCGACCTGTGGGCCTCGAGCCCGCCCGCCGATCCCATCGCGCGCGAGGAGTGGCTGCGCTCGGGCGTGGAGGGAGCCTCGATCGACACGCGCACGATTCAGCCCGGCGATCTGTTCGTGCCGCTGCCGGGCGCGAACGCGGATGGCCATCAGTTCATCGCGCAGGCCTTCGCGCGCGGTGCGGGTGCGTCGCTCTGCGATCGCGCCCACGCCGCCGAATGGCGCGAGAAGTCTTCCGGTCCGCTGGTGATCGTGGACGACGTCACGCTGGCGCTCCAGCGGCTCGCCACGCGACACCGGGAACGCTGGAGTGGTCTCCTGATCGGCGTCACCGGCAGCTCGGGCAAGACCACCACCAAGGATCTGGTGGCGGCAGTGCTCGAGGCGGCCGCGCCGACCCTGAAGACCGAGGGGAATCTCAACAATCACTGGGGCGTGCCGCTCACCCTGCTCAGGCTCCGCGCCGAGCATCGCGCCGCGGTGATCGAAATGGGCATGAACCACGCCGGCGAGATCGCGGGGCTGGCTGCGATCGCGGCTCCCAACGCCGCGCTGATCACCACCGCCGGCAGCGCGCACCTCGAGCACCTCGGCACGCTCGAAGCGATCGCGCGCGAGAAAGCGTCGCTGGCCGCGAATCTCAAGGCCGATCAGGTCGCCTTCGCGGGAGCGGATTCGCCGCGCCTGCTCGTGGCGCTGAGGCCGTTCGCCTGTCGCAAGGTGACGTACGGGTTCGCGCGCGGCGCCGACCTCCGGCCGGTCAGGTTCGAAGCCCTGGGGGAGTCCGGCTCGCAGCTCGCCGTCGCGGGATTCCCCGAGTTCGTGCTGCCCCTGCCGGGGCGGCACCAGGTCGCCAACGCCCTGGGGGCGCTGGCGGTCGCGCGCGAGTTCGGCGTCGATCCGGCGCGCGCGGTGGCGGCCCTGGCCGCCGCCCGGCCCGGCAGGGCGCGCATGGAGATTCGCCACGCCCGGGGCGCGACGCTGCTGCTCGACTACTACAACGCGAATCCCGAGTCGACCGAGCGCGCGCTCGAGACGCTGTCGGACTGGCCGGGCGCCAGCCGCCGCATCGCCGCGCTCGGCGACATGCTCGAGCTGGGTGCCGAGGCCTCTCGGTTGCACGCCGAGACCGCGCGCGCCGCGGGCCCGAACGTCGAGCTGTGGACCACCGGCGAGCACGCCCAGGACTGGGCGCGCGGCACGAAGAACGCGCGCCGGTTCGAATCGCGCGAGGCGCTCCGCGAAGCGCTTCACGAGGCGCTGGCGCCCGGAGTGGTGGTGCTGATCAAAGCGTCGCGCGGGGCGCGCTTCGAAACCCTGCTCGAAGGACTGGGAGCGAGCTGACGTGTTCTACGAGTACGTCTATCCGCTGCACACCATCCACGGCCTGAGCGTCCTGAATGTCTTCCGTTACATCACCTTCCGCTCGGCCTACGCCGCGGTCACCGCGCTGCTGCTGTGCTTCGTGCTGGGCCCGCCGATGATCGAGTGGCTGCGGCGCGTCAAGCTCGGGCAGAAGATCCGCGCCGAAGGCCCGCAGGCCCATCTCGCCAAGGCCGGCACCCCGACCATGGGCGGAGTCCTGATCGTGTCGGCGATCGTGGTGCCGACGCTGCTGTGGGGCAACCTGCACTCCCGCCCGGTGTGGCTCGCGATGCTCGCCACCGTCTGGCTCGGCGGCATCGGATTCCTCGACGACTGGCTGCGCGTGGTCAAGGGCATGAAGCACGGGCTGCTCGGCCGCTGGAAGCTGGTCGGACAGGTGTCGCTCGGGCTCGCGATCGGGATCGTGCTGCTGGTGTGGCCGGAGCCGGGCCTGTCGCCGACCGTCACTCAGGTGCCGTTCCTGAAGCTGAGGTTCGTGGATTTCGGCTGGCTGTTCGTCCCGTTCGTCATCCTGGTGATCACCGGCTCCTCGAACGCCGTGAACCTCACCGACGGCCTGGACGGACTGGCCTCGGGGCTGGTGGCGATCGCCGCGCTGACGTTCGCCGGCATGTGCTATCTCTCCGGCCACGCCAAGTTCAGCGAGTACCTGAACATCGCGCATCTGAGCTACGGCGGCGAGCTGACCGTGTTCTGCGCCGCGGTGCTCGGTGCGGCGCTGGGCTTCCTCTGGTACAACTGTCATCCGGCCGACGTGTTCATGGGAGACACCGGGTCGCTCTCGCTGGGCGGCGCCCTCGGAACCGTGGCCGTGCTCATCAAGCGTGAATTCTGGCTGCTGCTGGTGGGCGGGGTGTTCGTGGCCGAAGCGCTGTCGGTGATGATCCAGGTGGTCTCGTTCAAGCTCACCGGCAAGCGGGTGTTTCGAATGTCGCCCCTCCATCATCATTTCGAGCTGTCGGGCTGGGCCGAGTCGAGGGTGGTGCTGCGCTTCTACATCGTCGGCGCGCTGCTCGCCCTGCTCTCGCTCTCGACCTTCAAACTCCAGTGACCATCGACCCGCTCCATCCGCTTCCCGGGCGCCACCCGCTGGTGGTAGGCGCCGCGCGCTCCGGACTCGCCGCCGCCCGCCTCCTCGCCCGGCACGGGCTCGACGTGCGGCTGTGCGACCGCCAGTCGCCGGCAGGACTCACGCGCGAATCGCTCAGCGGCGTCGATCTTCAGCTGGGACGCGACGACCCGAGTCTGCTCGAAGGCCGCGACGTCGTGATTTGGAGCCCGGGCATTCCGTTGACCCATCCGATCGCCGAAGGGGCGCGCGCTCGGGGCGTGCCGGTGCTCTCCGAGCTCGAACTCGGTTTCCTGGCCGCGCGCGCGCCGCTGGTGTGCGTCACCGGCACCAACGGCAAGAGCACCACCACCGACCTGATCGGCGCCCTGCTCGCCGGGGGCGGGCGCGAGGTGGCGGTGTGCGGCAACATCGGGCGCGCGATCTGCGAAGTGGCCGAGTCGGTGAGCGCCAGCGGTCTGCTGGTGGTGGAAGTGTCCTCCTTCCAGCTGGAATCGGTGGATCGGCTCAAGCCCTTCGTCGCGGTCTGGCTGAACCTGACACCCGACCACGCCGACCGGCACGGCGATTTCGCGAGCTACGGCGCGACCAAGCAGCGGCTGTTCGCGCGCCAGGAAGAAGGCGACTACGGGGTGTGGAACTCCGACGATCCCGAGGTGATGCGGCGCCGCACCGGAGCGGGCACGCCGCTGTTCTTCTCCCGCACCGCGCCGGTCGAGCAGGGCGCGTTCGCGGCGCTCGGCGAGATTCAGCTGGCCTGGCGCGGGGGAATGGAGCCGCTGATGCCGGCCGCGGAGCTGCGGCTTCCCGGCCCGCACAACCTCTCCAACGCCCTGGCCGCGCTGGCGGCGACGCTGCCGCTCGAGATCGCTCCCGAAGCCTTGCGCTCGGTGCTTCGTCGCTACGCCGGGCTCGCGCACCGACTCGAGAGCGTGGGCACGATCGAGGGCGTGTCGTTCGTCAACGACTCGAAGGCCACCAACGTCGGCTCGATGGAAGTGGCGCTCGAGAGCTTCGCGCACCCCGTGGTTCTGATCGCCGGCGGTCGCGACAAGGGCCAGGATTTCGCGCCGGCACGCGCTCGGGTCGGCCGCCGCACGCGGCACGTGGTGCTGATCGGCGAAGGCGCGGCCAGGATCGCAGGCGCCTGGAACGGTCTGCCGATGTCGCGCGCCGCGAGCCTCGAGGAAGCGGTGGACCAGGCCTTCGCCGCCGCTCGGCGCGCGCCGGAGGGTGAGGGCGTGGTGCTGCTCTCGCCCGGCTGTGCTTCGTTCGACATGTTCAAGGACTACGAGGATCGCGGCCAGCGCTTCCGGGACGAAGTCGCGCGATTGCGGCTCAGAGAGGCCCACGCGTGAGCCGCGGCGATCGCTGGCTGATCATCCTGCCGCTGCTGCTCACCGCGGTCGGACTCGTCATGGTCTACTCCTCGAGCGCGATCCTCGGCCTCACCCGATTCCAGGACCCGAGCCACTACTTCACCCGCCAGCTGCTTCGCACCGTGCTGGGGCTGGCGGTGCTCGGGATCGCGGCGAAGGCGGATCTCCGCCGCCTCGAGCAGGCCGCGCCGGCGCTGCTGGCGGTCGCGGTCTCTCTGCTCGCGGTGGTGGTGGCGGCCGGGCACATGTCGAACGGCGCCACGCGCTGGCTTCGGCTCGGCTTCCTGACGCTCCAGCCCACCGATCTCGGGCGGCTGGCGGCGGTGATCTTCCTGGCCTGGTGGCTCAAGCGGCGGCCGCCGTCCGAGCTCGGACTCATGCGCGGCGTGCTGCCGCCGCTCGCGATCGTCGCGGGTCTGAGCGGCCTGATCCTGTTGCAGCCGAATCTGAGCAGCGCCGGGCTGCTCGGCCTCACCGGCTTCCTGATGCTGTTCCTGGCGGGCGCGCCGCTGCGCTCGCTCGCGGTTCCGGTCGGCGTGGGCGCGCTGGGCGTGATGGTGGCGCTCAAGACGCACCCGTACATGATGGGACGCGTGACGACCTTCGCGAAATTCGTGTTCGGCGGTGAGCTCGACACGCATGGCGCGGGCTGGCAGCTCGATCAGTCGCTGATCGCGATCGGTTCGGGCGGGATCTTCGGCCGCGGTCTCGGCGCCGGGCTCCAGAAGTATCTGTTCCTCCCCGAGGCGCACACCGACTTCATCTTCTCGATCCTCGCCGAGGAACTGGGCTTCGTCGGCGCCACCATCCTGCTGGGGCTGCTGGGGCTGCTGGTGTGGCGCGGGCTGCGGGTCGCGGCGCGCACCCACGATCCGTTCGCGGCGCTGCTGGCCGGCGGGCTCACGCTGCAACTCGGGCTCTACGCGATCGTCAATCTGGCGGTGGCGACCGGCATCTTCCCGACCACCGGGCTGCCGCTGCCGTTCGTGTCGTACGGCGGCTCCGCGCTGCTCGCCAACATGGCCGCGGCTGGTTTGCTGCATCGAATCAGCGTGCTCAACCAGACCGAAGCCGCGCTCGCGGCGCAGCGCTGGTCGCGAGGCGCTTCATGAAGGCCATGATCTCGGGCGGCGGCACCGGCGGCCACGTCTATCCGGGCATCGCGGTGGCCGAGGAGTTGAAGCGCCTGCGTCCGACCGACGAAATCGTGTTCGTGGGCAGCCGCCGCGGGCTGGAAGCCTCGGTGGTGCCGCAGGCCGGCTTCCGGATCCGCTACATCCTGACCCGTGGCTTCCCGCGCGGTGCGTGGTGGCGCTGGCCGTTCGCGCTGCTCGCCAACCTGGTCGCGGTTCCACAGGCGCTCGTGGTGATGTTGGCGGAGCGACCGAACGTGGTGCTCGGCACCGGCGGCTACGTGAGCGGGCCGGTGTCGCTGGCCGCCTGGTTGCTGCGAAAGCCGCTGCTCCTGCAGGAGCAGAACAGCGTGCCGGGTCTCGCCAATCGCTGGCTGGCGCGGCTCGCCGACGAAGTGCATCTCTCGTTCGTCGAGGCGCGCTCCTATTTCGCACGCAAGGACAACCTCAAGGTCTCGGGAAATCCGGTGCGCGGCCACATCCTGAGCGGCGATCGCGCCACCGCCATCGCCGAATTCGGGCTCACCGCGGGCAAGCCCACCGTGTTCGTGTTCGGGGGCAGCCGTGGCGCTCATCGCATCAACGAGGCCGCGCTCGACGCCATGCGGCGCCTGAAGGGCCGCGTCGACGTCCAGTTCATCCTGCAGACCGGGCGCGACGATTTCGATTGGGCGACCGGCGTGGTGCGCGATGAGCAGTTGCCGGCGAAGGTGCTGCCGTTCCTGCAACGCATCCACATGGCTTATGCGGCCGCCGATCTGGTGGTCTGCCGCTCGGGTGCCATGACGCTCGCCGAGATCGCGGTCTGCGGCACGCCGGCGATTCTCGTCCCTTACCCGCACGCCGCGCACAATCATCAGGTCATCAACGCGGCCAACCTGGTGGATCGCGGCGCCGCCGCCATGATCCTCGACCGCGAGCTGACCGGAGAGCGCCTGGCGAAAGAGATCGCGCACCTGCTCGCCGATCGCCAGGCGCTGTCGCGCCTGTCGGCCAACGCGCGCACCTTCGCGCGGCCCGACGCCGCCGAGCGGATCGCGCGCAGCCTGCAGCGCTGGGGCGAGGGGCGGCGCAAGGCGCAGCAACCGGCCCCGCTCGGCGAAGGCGGAGGGCGCTGATGTACGGGCGCACTCACCGCATTCATTTCATCGGCATCGGCGGCGCCGGCATGTCGGGCATCGCCGAGGTGCTGCTCACCATGGGCTATCAGGTGACCGGCAGCGACCTCAAGGTCAGCGACGTCACCGATCGTTTGTTGCGCCTCGGCGGGCGGGTGTTTCCCGGACACCATCCCTCCAACGTTTCCGGGGCTCAGGTGGTGGTCTATTCGAGCGCGGTCAAGCCCGACAATCCCGAGCTCATGGCGGCGCGCGAGGCCGGCATTCCGGTGATCGGTCGCGCCGAGATGCTGGCCGAGCTGATGCGCATGAAGTACGGCGTGGCGGTGGGAGGCTCTCACGGCAAGACCACCACCACCTCGATGATCGCCGCGGTGCTGGCACGAGGCGGCCTCGACCCGACCATCGTGGTCGGAGGTCGGCTGCACGCGCTCGGCACCAACGCGCGTCTGGGTCACGGCTCGTTTCTGGTGGCCGAGGCCGACGAGAGTGATGGATCGTTCCTGCGGCTGAACCCGGCGGTCTGTGTCGTCACCAACATCGACCGGGAGCACCTCGATCACTATCCCGATCTCGACGCAGTGCGCCAGGCGTTCGTGTACTTTGCCAACCGCGTTCCGTTCTACGGCGTGAGCGTGCTGTGCGGGGACGACGAGCAGGTCCGCGAGATCCTGCCGCGCGTCACCAAGCGCGTGGTGCTGTACGGGACGGGCGCCGAGGCCGAGGTGCGCGCGGTGCGCGTCGAGCTGATCCCGCACGGCTCGCGCTTCGTGGCGCAGGCGGGAGGCCGCGAACTCGGCCCGATCGAGCTCCAGCTTCCCGGGAAGCACAATGTTCTGAACGCGCTGGCCGCCGTGGCGGTGGGGCTCGAGATCGAGGTTGCCTTCGAGCAGATTCAGGAAGCGCTGGCCGGATTTCGTGGAGTGTCACGGCGTTTCGAAACGCGCGGCGAGGCCGGCGGCATTCGGGTGGTGGACGACTACGGCCACCATCCCACCGAGATCGCGGCCACCCTGGCCGCGGCCCGCGGGCTGGGCGGTCGGGTGCTGGTCCTCTTCCAGCCGCATCGTTACTCGCGGACCGCCGCGCTGCGCGAGGAATTCGGCACGTGTTTCCGCGACGCCGACCGGGTCTGGGTGCTGGACGTCTATCCGGCCGGCGAGGCGCCGATCCCCGGGGCCACCGGCCGATCCCTGGTCGAGAGCGCGCACGAGCATGGATACCACGAGGTGGAGTATGCTTCCGATCCCTCCACCGCGGCGGCGGCCATTGCCGCCGAGGCCCGCGGCGGGGATACCGTGATCACCCTCGGCGCCGGCGACGTCTGGAAGACCGGCGACGAGATCCTGAGCCGTCTGAGGCGTGAGGTGAGCGCACCGGAGGGTGCGCGAGGATGAGCCTGTACCAGGGAAGGGCGCTGCGCACGGATGCGCCGCGACGCCGGCGGGGGCGCCTGCGTCGCTTGGGGCTGGGGCTCGCGGCAATCGCGGTCGTGACCGCGATCGCGCACCTGCCGCCGTCGCTGCAGCAGCGGCTGTTCGACGCGCGCGATATCCGCGTCGAAGGCCTGCGCTATCTGTCGGCCGCCGAGGTGGTGAGCGGCTCGGGCCTGGCTCGCGGCCAGGACCTGTGGTCGGTGGATCCGGCGCTGGTCCGCCAGCGGCTCCTGCTCCAGCCGCGTATCTCGGCCGCGCGCGTCACGCGCCGGTTCCCGCACGGCGTGACGCTGAGCATCGAGGAGCGGACTCCGGTGCTGCTGGTGCAGCACGGCGAACCCTGGGAGCTGGACACCGCGGGCGTGCTGCTGCCGCCGCTCGCCGACGGCGTGGTCGCCGACGTGCCGATGCTGGTGGGGCCCTCGCTCCAGCGGCTGTCGCCGGGCACCCAGATCCATTCGCCGGCGATCGAGCGAGGGCTGGCCTGGGTGCGGGCGCTCGGCGCGCGCGAGCTGCAGCTCGGCGGCCAGGTATCCGAGCTCGATGTCTCCGATCCCCGATCCACCGCGCTCACGCTGCTATCGGGGACGCGCGTGCTGTCCCCCGCGTGGCCGCCCGACACGCGCTCGCTGTCGGCTCTGCGCGTGGTGCTGGCCGATCTCCAGCAGCGTCGCGTGCTCGCGCAGGAAGTGGATCTTCGTTTCGACAATCAGGTGATCGTGCGCCCGGCCGCCCATGGGCCGCCGGCGCGAACCAGCTGACAGTCTTCGTCACAGGGAGGTGATGGCGGCATGGCACAGGCGACGCGGACGTTCGTGGGGCTCGACATCGGCACCACGAAGATCTCCTGCATCATCGCGGATCAGAACGGCAGTCCGGAGCTGCGCGTAGTGGGGGTCGGCAACGCCCCGAGTGAAGGCCTGCGGCGCGGCGTGGTGGTGGATCTCGAGAAAACCGTCGCCAGCATTCAGCGCGCGGTCGACGAGGCCGAGCGCATGGCGGGCGTTCAGGTCAAGGCGGTGACGGCCGGCATCGCCGGCGACCACATCCGCAGCATCAACAGCCGCGGCGTGATCGCGGTGTCCCGCAAGGACAACGAGATCGGGCCACCCGACGTGGATCGAGTCGTGGAGGCGGCCAAGGCGATCGCCATCCCGATGGATCGCGAGATCATTCACGTGATCCCGCAAGAGTTCATCGTCGACGATCAGGACGGGATCAAGGATCCGGTCGGCATGAGCGGGGTGAGGCTCGAGGCCGAGGTCCACATCATCACCGGCGCGGTGACCTCGGCCAAGAACATCTGTCGCTCGATCCAGCGCGCCGGCTTGAAGGTCGGCGACCTGGTGCTGGAGCCGCTGGCCTCCAGCCACGCGGTGCTCGGGCCCGACGAGCGCGACCTCGGGGTGGTGCTGCTCGACATTGGCGGCGGTACCACCGACGTCGCGGTGTTCTTCGAGGGCTCGATCCGGCACACCGCCATCATTCCGTTCGGCGGCGCCAATGTGACCAACGACATCGCCATCGGGCTGCGCACGCCCATCGACAAGGCCGAGCAGATCAAGATCCAGCACGGCTCGGCCCTCGCGGCGCTGGTGGCCGCCGACGAGATGGTGATGGTGCCGGGCGTGGGCGGGCGCTCCGATCGGGAGATCTCTCGCCACGTGCTGGCGTCGATGGTCGAACCCCGCATGGAGGAGATCTTCGCGCTCGCCAACAAGGAGGTGAAGAAGAACCACTTCGCCGAGCTGCTCGGCGGGGGAGTGGTGCTCACCGGCGGCACCTCGCTGATGCCGGGCGTGGTGGAGCTGGCGGAGCAGGTGTTCGAGATGCCGGTGCGCCTCGGCGCGCCGCGCGGTCTCGGCGGTTTGTCCGCCAACGTGGAGGATCCCCGTTACTCCACCGGCGTGGGCCTGGTGCTCCACGCCGCACGCGGTGAGAGCGCCGAGGGCCGCGAGCGTCGCGGTCCGGCCGAACGGAAAGGGAGATTCGATTTGCGCCGCTGGTTCGCCGATCTGTTCTGATCCACCCCAACGCGCCTCAGCGGACTTCGGATCGTCCGAAGGACCGGGGGCGGGCACAGGGAGTCGTGCCATGTTCGAACTGGAATTCGACAGCACCACCACCGCGAAGCTCAAGGTCATCGGCTGCGGAGGCGCGGGCGGCAACGCCGTGAACCGCATGATCGGCGCCGGCCTGCGCGGCGTGGAGTTCATCGTCGGCAACACCGATGTTCAGGCCCTCAATCAGTCGCTGGCGCCGCACCGCATCCAGATCGGCGCCACCGCCACGAGAGGGCTCGGCGCCGGGGGCGACCCTTCGGTAGGGAGACGCGCGGCGGAGGAGGACGAGCAGGCGATCGCCGATGCGCTCACCGACAGCGACATGGTGTTCATCACCGCCGGCATGGGCGGCGGCACCGGAACCGGATCGGCGCCGGTGGTGGCGCGGATCGCCAAGCAGACCGGCGCGCTCACCGTGGCGGTGGTCACCAAGCCCTTCATCTTCGAGGGACGGCGCCGCATGCGTCAGGCCGAGGAGGGCCTGGCCGAGCTGCGCGCCGAGGTGGACACGCTGATCGTGATTCCCAACGAGCGGCTGCTGGCGGTGGTGGACAAGAGCTGCTCGCTCACCGATTCGTTCGCGGTCGCCGACGAGATCCTGCTCAAGGCCACCAAGGGCATCTCGGACCTGGTGACGGTGCCGGGCCTCGTCAATCTCGACTTCGCCGACGTCAAGGCGGTGATGTCGAACCGCGGCAACGCGCTGATGGGCACCGGGCGCGCGACCGGTCAGAACCGCGCGGTGGAAGCCGCACAGGCGGCGGTGTCGAGCCCGCTGCTCGAAGACGTCTCGATCTCGGGCGCCGAGGGCGTGCTGGTGAACATCACCGGCGGCCGCGATCTGACGCTTCATGAAGTGAACGAGGCCGCGGGTGTGGTGGTGGGGGCGGCCGGCGAGGATGCCAACGTCATCTTCGGCGCCGTCATCGACCCCAACATGGACGGCGAGATGCAGCTCACCGTGGTGGCCACCGGGTTCGGCCAGGTCGAGCCGCGGCTGCGACTGGTGGACAAGGGACGCGCGGCGGCAGCGCCCGGCGAGGAGAGCGACCTGCGTCACCCGCAGTGGCAGCGCGAGGAGCCGCGTCCGAGCCGCTGGGGCAAGACGCCGTCGCGGAGCGATTCGCTCGAGGTGCCGGCGTTCCTGCGGCGCCAGATGGACTGAATCGCCAGGGGCGGGAGAACCTTCCCGCCCCATTCGAGGATCCGGACGTGAACCTGTTCTCGTCGCTGCGCGATTGGGGCCATCACCACCGCTACGCCGACGGCATGGAGCAGTTCAATCGTGGCGAGTTCGAAGCGGCCGCCGGGAGCTTCGAGGCCACGCTGGCGGAGCTGCGCGATTCGCGCCACCCGGACGCGTTGCTGGCCCGCTGCTACGCGGCCGAGGCCCGCGCGCATCTGGGGCTGGCGTTCTTCCACGCCGGTGAGGACGCCAGGGCGGAATCGGAGTTCGACCACGCGCTCGAGCACCAGCCGGCGTTTCCGGAGCTGCGCTATTACCGAGCGCGGATTCGCGAGCGCGCCGGACGCTGGGCCGAGGCGGTCGCCGACCTGAAGCACGCGCTCGCCGACCGCCCGCGTTATCCGGAGGCGCTGATGCTGCTCGCGGTGTGCTTCGACCGGCAGAACGATCCGGTCGGCGTCGGGCTGTCGCTCGATGCCGCGCTCGCCGAGGGCTTTCCGCTTCCGGCGCGACTGCGCGGGCTCGAGTCGTCCGACTGGGACGCCGGCCACTGGCGGACCCTGCCGCGCCCGGGCGAGCCGAGGAGCCGCTCGGCCGACGCCGAAGCGATCGAGCGCTACCACGCCGGCGACCTCGAGGCGGCGCTCGAGGCGATGCGGCGTGCGGTCGAGGAGCGACCCGGATGGCCGGATCTGCGCGCGCGGCTCGCCAGCCTGCTGATGGAAGCCGGTGAAGCGGAGTCGGCGCTCGCCGAGCTCGATCGGGCCCTGACCGTGAACCCGCGCTACCTCGAGGCGCGCCGGCTGGCGGTACGCGCGGCGCTCGAGGCGGGATCTCCGGCGCGAGCGCTGCCGCACGCCGAGCGAGCGGTGGCCGACTATCCCGACTATCCCGACCTTCATTTCTGGCTGGGGCTCGCCCGTGCGCGGGCCGGCGACGCGGCCGGCGCGGTGGGGTCGCTGGAGCGCGCCGTCGAGCTCAATCGTCAGTTCGCGCGCGCCCAGCGGCTGCTGGCGCTGGTGCTGCACTCCACCGGTCGCCGCGAGGAGGCGTTACGCGCCCTGCGGCGCGGCTTCGCACGCGACCGCGAGCTTCCGGGCGAAGCGCTGCGCTCGGCCGCCCAGCTGCTGTCGCTGGGCGCCGGCGGGGGCCCCGAGGCCGAGCTCCAGCGCGCGATCGCGGTGCAGCCCGACTATCCCGATCTGCACGTGGCCCTGGCGCGCGCGCATCGCGCGCGGGGAGCCCTGGAGGATGCGAGGGATGCCTACCGTCGCGCCCTCGAGATCGCGCCGCAGTTCGACGTCGCTACCCTCGAGCTGGCGCTGGTCGAGCTGGCGCTGGGCTCGGTGGCGTCCGCCGAAACCCGGCTGGCCGCGCTCATCACGCGCCGCCCGGCCTGGCCCGACGCGCACGGGCTGCTGGGAAGAGTCCGGCTGCTGCGCGGCGACGCCAGCGGTGCCGAGGCTCCACTGCGCGAGGCGATCCGGCTGGCGCCGAAGGATCCGGCGGCGCACGCCGATCTCGGCTGGACCCTGCGCGCGCTGGGACGGAACGCGGAAGCCGACGAGGCGTTCGCGCTCGCGCTGGCACTGGCGCCCGGACGGGCGGCGCCCCGCGATCAGCTGGAGTGGCGGGAGGACTTTCGGAGGAAGAGCGCCTAGGCCTTCGAGCGGACCTAGAGGAGGCCGATCGTCTTGCGCCCGCGGGCGGCCTTGGTCACGCGCCCGCTGCGCAGGCAACGCGTGCAGGCGGAGATGGTGCGCACCCGCCCCTCGACCATCGCGCGAACCCGCTGCAGATTGGGGTTCCAGACGCGTGAGCTGACGTTGTGAGCATGGCTCACCGCATGCCCGGTCATCTTGCCCTTGCCGCAAATGTCACATCGCTGAGCCAACCCGAACCTCCTGGTCACGGAATCGCGCCCCCCCGAGAACTCCGGGGGAGCAAGCGGCCGAGGACATTAGCAGTCGGTTCGCGGGCTGTAAAGGCGCGCCCGATCCCCTATCCTCGGCCGCGGTGAGCGCGCTTCCCCTTCAACCCGAAACCCGAGTGCAGTTCCTGCCCGGCGTCGGGCCGCAGCGGGCCATCCTGTTCGAACGACTCGGCATCATCACGCTCGAGCATCTCATGCGGCACTACCCGCGCACCCACCTTGACGCGCGGCACTTCGTGCCGATCGCCGAGGTGAAGCCGGGCGAGCTCCTGACCGTGGACGCGGTGGTGAGGAACGCCGGAGCGGTGCGGACCCGGGCGGGTCGCACCGATTTCACCGCCACGCTGGCCGACGCCACCGGGCGGCTCCCCGTCTACTTCTTCGGGCAGCCGTTTCTCGCCCGCACGCTGAAACCCGGCACGCGCGTGGTGGTGAGCGGCGAGCTCGACCCGGTCGAGAAGCGAATGCTCAATCCGCTGTTCGAGGTGGCGGAAGGGGACGTCGCGGATCTGCTGCACGCCGGCCGACTGGTGCCGGTCCACCCGCTGACCCGGGGGCTGAGCGGGCGCGCCATGCGGCGGGCGGTGCGCGCCGCGCTCGATCGGGCGGGTGCGAAGGTCAGGGATCCGCTGCCGGAGGAGGTGCGCGGCGCGGAGCACCTCGGGCCGCTGGCCGAGGCGCTCGAGCACATCCACTTTCCCGCCGACGCCGAGCAGCTCGAAGCGGCGCGCCGGCGCCTGGTGTTCGAGGAACTGTTCCTGCTCCAGGCCACGATCGCGATCCGGCGACAGGTGCTGCACGTGGAATCCGTGGGACTCGCGCACCTGGCGAGCGGAGCCCTCGCGAAGCGCGCGCGCGAGGCGCTCCCCTTCCGGCTCACCGCCGATCAGGACCGCGCCTTGAGCGAGATCGTCGCCGATCTGCGCTCGCCGCATCCGATGCAGCGCCTGCTGCTCGGCGACGTGGGCAGCGGCAAGACCGTGGTGGCGACGCTGGCCGCCCTTCACGTGGTCGAGTGCGGGAGGCAGGCGGCGTTCATGGCGCCCACCGAGATCCTCGCGCGCCAGCACGCCGCCACCCTGACCGCGGTGGCCGCCCCGGCCGGCGTCGAAGTGGCGACGCTGACCGGCGCGACTCCGGCGGCGGAGCGGCGGGCGCTCTCAGCCCGCCTTGCGTCTGGCGAGCCCATGATCGTGGTCGGCACTCACGCGCTGATCGCGGACAGGCTCGAGCTGCCGAATCTGGCGCTCGCGATCGTGGACGAACAACATCGATTCGGAGTGCGGCAGCGTGCCCAGCTGGCGCAGAAGGGGGCGTTGCCCGACGTGCTGGTGCTGACCGCGACGCCGATTCCCCGCACGCTGATGCTGGCGTTCTATGGCGATCTCGATGTGAGCCGGTTGAACGCGCGCCCCGCCGGTCGCGGCCGGCTGGTGACACGAATCGCGGGAGAGGAGAAGCTGCCCCAGGTGCTGGAATTCGTGGCGCGCGAACTGTCCGCCGGCCGCCAGGCCTACTGGGTGGCCCCGGTGATCGAGGCGGGGGGCCGGAGCGAGGCGCGGGCCGCCGAGGCCGAGTTCGAGCGACTGCGGGCGCATCCCCTGCTTCGCCGCTTCACGCTCGGCCTGCTGCACGGGCGCTTGAAGCCGGCGGAAAAGGTCGACGTGATGCAGCGCTTCGTCGGCGGCGAGGTGCAGCTGCTGGTCGCCACCACGGTGGTCGAAGTCGGCGTGGATGTGCCCAACGCCACGGTGATGGTGATCCAGAACGCCGATCGGTTCGGGCTCACCCAGCTCCACCAGCTGCGCGGCCGCGTGGGGCGCGGAGCGCAGCGTTCGGTGTGCGTGCTGATGCAGGGCAGCGCGACCCGCGCGCGCGGGCGCGAGCGGCTCCAGCTCATGGCCTCGACCCAGGACGGGCTCGCCCTCGCCGAGGCCGATCTCCGCATGCGCGGCCCGGGCGAGCTGTGGGGAACGCTTCAGGCGGGAATGCCGCGCCTCCGGCTGGCCGACCTGGCTCGCGATCAGGCGGTGCTGGCGGAGGCGCAGCGATCGGCGCAAGCCCTGGTGGAACGCGATCCCCACCTCGGCTCGCCTGCCCATGCCGAGCTTCGGGAGGTCCTGCTCCAGCGTTACGCCGAGCCGCTGCAGACCGCCCTGGCGGGTTAGCGCTCACGCCGGCGTCGCGAACCGCCGATAATCGACCGGGACCCGCCCCGATCGGGAAGGCGGGCCCGCCGCAGTCCATCGACCATGGAGTGGTCTCGGGATGCAGGTCACCTGCCCTCACTGCAGCACCCGCTACATCCTTCCCGAGTCCCTGCTCGGACCGCTCGGCGCGCGCGTACGCTGCCCGCGCTGTCGCGAAGCATTCACCGTCGAGCCCGCGGTCCCCGTTGAAGCGCCGCCCACCGAAGCGCCCGCGCTCGGCGGCGGTCCCGCGTACCCCTCCGACTGGTCCCGTCGCCTCGAGCCGGAGCCTCAAGCGTCCGCACCGGCTCCGCCGGCAACCGAGCGCGAGCGAACGGCAGGAGAGGATTCGGCCTACCGCTCGGTCGGCTCGCCGGCGAGTTCCTCCGACGAATCCGGCGCGGATAGCGCCGAGAGCCCCCTGACCGCCGCCGACGCCGCGCGCCTCGCGCTCGATCACATCGGGCCCGAAGCCGGGGCCGGGATTGCCGAGGCCTGGGCTCAGGGACAATTGTTCACGCGTTACGGCCAGGCCATCGTCGAGGCCTACGAAGCCTATCGCCGCACCGTGGGGCCCGGGGCCGACCCCGGCCTGTTTCGCCACGCGCTGCGCGAGAAGTGGGGCGTCGACCTGGAGCCGGGAGCGCCGCTCGTGCGCTGATCCCCGCCCGGGTGGCGAGCGCTAGAGCTTCATCAGCCCCGGATTGCTCCGTCCCCACACCAGCGCGAGCATGCCGATCGCCGCGATCAATCCGGCACACACGAGCAGCGTGTCGCGCGTTCCCACCAGCGGGGTGAGCCAGGCGGCAGCGAGGCCGCTCAACAGCAGCGCCAGCCGCATCAGGAAGTCGCGCGCGCTGAACACGCGCCCGCGCTGGTGAAGATCCACGCCTTCCTGCAGCAGCGTCTCGCACAACACGAACGCCGGCGCGATGAAGGCGCCGACCAGCAGCGCGGCGATCGCGAACACCGCGAAGCGCGAGCTGACCGCGAACGCCACCAGGGCGCCGCTTGCGAGTATGTAGCCCGCCCCGAGCAGCATCGGGCGCGGCAGATGCTTGCCGCGCGAGTTGATCCACCACGTACCGAGCATCGCACCGAGACCGAGCGAGCCCAGCAGCAGGCCGACGCGCTCCATGCCCGGAACGCTCGCCGCCCGCTGGATGTGGGGATTTCCGGCCACCTGAAGGAAGCCGCCCCCCACCCAGACCGCGGCCAGCGTCACGAGCCCGAGCGCCACCGGCGCGCGGCGCCGGATCAGCGCCCAGCCCTCGCCAACCTCGCGCAGGTAGCCGCCCCAGGTGACCTCGGGCCGCTGGGCCGCGTGCCGCTCCGGGGAGTAGCGGACCAGAACCAGAGTGATCACCGACACCAGGTAGGTCAGCGAATCGAGGCGCATGGCGAACGGCCAGCCGAAGTGATCCACCACGTAGCCGCCGAACAACGCGCCCACCACCGTGGCCGCGATCCCGGCCACCGACAGCAGGGAGTTGGCGCCGAGTAATTGCTCCGCCGGAACGATTTCGGGAGTGAGCGCGCTCTTCGCCGGCAGGAACAGGACGTTGCAGGTGAACATGATGAACACCAGCGCGAAGGTCGGTCCCGTGCGCTGGCCCATCGTGTAGGCCCAGGGAATCCCGAGCACCACCAGCGCGCGACAGAGATCCGAGATCACCAGCACGCGCTTCAGGTTCATGCGATCGACCCACGGGCCGGTGAACGGGGCGAAGAGCAGGACCGGCGCGACCATCACGTTGTTGAGCATCGCCAGCAGCACCGGGTAGTCGCTGTCGGTGCCGCGATGGGTGTGTTCGAGGAGCAGGCCGCCGAGCGCCAGGTAGGTCAGGCGATCGCCCAGCATCGAGATGAACTGGCCCCACCAGAGTGCCGCGAAGTCGCGCTGGCGAAGCAGGGGCGTGGGGTGAGCCCCGGTCTGCATGCCGCGATCAGGCCGCGGTGTGAACCGCGGCGCGGCGAGTGAGGGCCTCCCGGTACACCGACTCGAGTCGATCGGTGACGCGCGGCCATGCGAATTCCAGCGCGCGCGCGCGGCCACGGCCGGCCATCAGCAGGCGGCGCTCGGGATCTTCGGCGAGGCGCGACACGGTGCGCGCCAGCGCCTCGACGTCTCCGGGCGGGAACAGCACGCCGTTCACGTCGGGCACCACCACCGAGCGGTAGCCGGGAATGTCGCTCGCCACCACCGGCCGCGCCGCCGCCATTGCCTCGAGCAGCACGATGCCGAAACTCTCGTTGCCCGAGGCCGGCGAAACGAAGATGTCGCCGGTCGCATACCAGCGGGGCAGATCGGCGCTCGGCACGTGACCGAGGAAATGGACGTGGGCGCGGGCCGAAGGCGCCACCGAGGCCTCGAACTTCGGGCGCAGATACGAATCCCCGACCACCAGCAGGCGCGCGCGGCCGCCGGTGCGCTCGAGGATCCGGGGCATGGCCGCGATCAACAGGTCCAGACCCTTGCGCGGGTCGAGCCGGCCGACGAACAGCAGGTTCACGCGATCGGGATCGCGCCATTCCCCGAACGGTTCGATCGCGCCGTGAAAGCGCTCGACGTCCACGCCATTCGGAATCAGTTCGTACGTGCCTGGAAAATAGAGCTCGGCGGATTGCCGCGCGGTCCTCGAAACCGCCACGCGAGCCGTGAGCTTCTCGACGCAACGGGTGAGGCGCGGCTTGAAGAAATCCATCAGCGCGCTGCGTCCGCTGGTGGTGTGAAACGTTCCCACCAACGGGCAGGTTGCGCTTTCGATCGCCAGGATCGGCAGGGTGGGCGCGGTGGGGCAGTGGACGTGGAGCAGATCGAAATCGTGCGCGCGCAACACGCGCTCGAGATCCCGCCTCAGGTTCCAGCCCACGGTGAGATCCACGAAGGCCCGATTGAACGGCACCAGTACGTTCATGCCGATGCGTTCCACGTCCGGCAGCCCGGCCTCGCCCTCGCGGAATCGGCTGGTGATGATGGTCACGTCGTGACCGCGGCGGCGCAGCTCGACTGCGGTGTGATGGACGTGTTCGGTGACGCCGCCGTAGCGCGGATAGTAGGACTGGGAAACGATTCCGACCTTCACGCGCGCACGCTCCCCGGTTCACCCGCGGTCTCGCCCGCCTCGGCGGGCACCGGCTCCCACAGCGGCCGGAAGATGCACCATTGATCGAGGTGGCTGCGGATGTGCTTCTCGGTGAGCGAGGCCACCGCCGCGTGCAGCGCCGCGGTGGTCGGGTAGGCCGCCGGATCCAGCGCCGGCTCGATGACGACCCGGAAGCGTCCGGGCCGTACGCGCTCGCAGTAGCCGCTGATGATGAGCGCGCCGGTTCGCTGGGCGAGCGTTCCGGGACCGGCGGGAAAGCGTGTCTCGCGGCCGAACATCTCGACCGGAATGCCGTGGCTGTAGATGTCGCCGTCCACCATCAGCGCGATCATCTCGTTGCGCTCGATCGCCCGCAGGAGCTTGCGGAACCCGTCCTCGGGCGCCACGGTGTGGATGGCGAGCTCGGCGCGGGTCTCGCGCACCGCCGGGGTCAGCCAGCGGTTGAGCTGGACGCCCGCCACCGCCGTCACCGTATATCCCCAGTGCGCGAGCACCACGGCCGCCAGTTCCCAGTTGCCGATGTGCGAGCAGCACAGGATCACGCCACGGCCGCGGGCGACGGCTTCCTCGAGGTGCTCGCGGCCGCTAACCTCGACCGAGCCGAGCAGCTCCTCGCGGGAGAGGTGGGGCAGCCGGAAGAACTCGAACATCATCCGGTTGTAGGACCGCATCATGGAGCGCGCGAGAGCTGCCCGCTCCCGCCGGCTGGCGGTGGGGCGGATCTGGGCGAGATTGGCGAGCGCGGCGTGCCGGCGGGCGGGGAAGAAGGCCCAGTGAATCCCGGTCAGGAGATCGGCGATGAAGTATCCGAGCCGCATCGGCATTCCGGCGATGAAAGCCGTCAGCCACCCATAGACGAGTCGAGACATCCTGATCTCTACTCCTTTCCGGAGCGATCGGGTGCTTCGGGGAGTCCCGGGCAAGCTACGGCCCGGCCCGAAACCCTGTCAAGCACCGGCCGGGGTCCGACTCGCGACGGAGCTCGCGAGCGGATCGTTGACCCGAGGGTGAGCCGGACCTACGATGCGCCGCATCGTTCGCGAAGCACCGCGTCCGGACGAACAGAGGGACCTGATCATGGCCAGTCAGAAGCTGGTGCGCTGCCACATTCGCACGCCGGGCTCGAAGGACGCAGGCTCACCCCGGTTCATTCCACTCGAGATCTTCGGGCTGTGGGAATACCTGATGACCCACAAGCACGAGTTCGAGGTGGTCCAGCCGCGAGCGTCGTTGTGGCTGGACATGGAGGACTCGCCGGAGACCGCCTACAGCGAGCAGCAGTTCGAACGCGTGACCGAGGTGACGGCATTCGTGTACTCCAATCGCGACGAGATGTTCACTCGCGCCTGCCGCTACTTCCGTACCGACGAGTGCCCGAAGCTGAAACCGATCTTCCTCGCCCACTATACGAATCCGGGCGAGCGGCTCCAGACCCAGGTGCGCGAGCGCCAGGGGATCTGGCTGTTCCGGGAGCTGTCCGCGGTCAGCGCCTGAACGGCGGTTCGCCGCTCGATCGGGCGGCGCCGGACGGGAGCGTGTCCTCGCGCGCGGCGCGCGCGGCCCGATCGAGCGCCGCTCGCGCCCCCAGCGAATCGCCGAGCAGCTGGAGCGCCGCCCCTTCCACGCGCCACGCCAGGGCCAGGTCGGGCCGCGCACCGCGGGCCTCACGTGCCATGGCCAGCGCGGCGCGAGCGTGCCCGTGGAGGAGCGTGTCGGCCGCCAGCACTGCTCGCGCCGGGGCGGCGTCGGCGTCGGGATAGATGCGGATCGCGGCGCGCGACTCGTGGACTCGTCGCTGGTAGGAATCCATCAGCCACTCGGGCTCCTTTCCGAACTCCGGGCCGAGCCGATAGAGGATCGCCGGCGGCTGTTCGCAGGTGGCCAGGCGCTCGAGCCCGGGAACGGTGGCGGTGGTGTCGAGCAGATAGAGGAACTCGGGTCGCAGTCGCGCCTCGTACCACGAGAAGTAGAGGTATCCCGCGCCGCCCGCGCGCGCCGCGGCCGCCAGCTCCGGGAGCCGTTGGACGCGGGGGAACGGCGTGATCAGCCGGCCCGTGTAGTAGCCGATGTGGCCTCGCCGGCTCACCACGCGCAGGGTGTCCGGCTCTCTGCGCAGGCGCGGCGCGAGCGCCAGCACGTCGCGCGGCAGCTCGAGATAGAGTTCGCGCTGGGCGGCGACGTTGCGCGCGGTGAGCGTCACGATCGCGATCAGGGCCAGCACCGCGGCCGCCGTTCGGGCGCGCGGGCCCCGCGACCCCAGCCACAGCAAGGCCGCGGCGGCCAGGGCGCACTCGAATGGGATCAGCGGCAGGCGATACCGGTGAGAGTAGAACACCGGAACCAGGGTGAGATGCGCGATCAGACCGAGTGCGGCGATCGCGCCGATGCCGCGCCCTCGCCGCACGAGCGGCCACAGCAGAATTCCGGCGAGCGCCAGCGCGCCGAGCCACGGTCCCACCAGGATTCGCGCGTCGAGCCACAGGTGCTCGACGGCGCGCCCTGCCCAGAGCTTGAGCAGGGCGAGCGGATCGCTGGAGGCGACCCGCGCGAAACTCGAGGCCGCATCCCAGCCGAGCGACTCGGGCGCGCTGCCGGCCGCGTCCTGATAGTTGCGGCTCGCGTCACTCGACGCGTAGAAGCCGTAGTGCTGATAGAGCGCCGCGGCCGGCGGTGCACCGTGCGCGCACGCGAACCAGGTCCATGGGGCGAACAGCGCGAGGAAGCCGGCGCCGAACTCCGCGACCTCGCGCCACGCGCCGCGCTCGCGGAGAGCTCCCGGTCGAGCGAACAGCGGAGACAACCCCGCCAACGCCACGAAGATCATCTGATAGCGCGTCAGCGTCGCGAGCGCCGCGATCGCGCCAGCCGCGACGCTTGCACCCGCGCCCGAGCGCCTCAGCCGCAGCGCGATCGCCAGCGAAGCCAGGAAGGTGGCGAGCATGTCGGTGGTGGCGGCATATGCGTATCGCGTGAACACGGGCGTCACCGCCACGAACAGAATGGCGAGCGCCGCCCCGAGCGAGCCGAGAAGCGGCGCCAGCATCGCCAGCCAGCAGAAGAGAGTCCCGGCCGCGGCGAGCACCGACAGGAACTTGGCGCAGGCGAAGGCATCCCAGCCCGGGCCCTGAGCCAGCGCCAGGGTCAGCTCGTAGACCGGTCCGTAGGCCGCATAGCGGTGCGGATCGAGCACGCCGTGCCGGAGGGCCGCCGCCCCGGCGGCGTAGCCCCCGTAGAAGTCATTCTCGGTGTAGGAGTCGCCGATCGGGTGGAAGAAGGCCGCGACCACCGCCCAGGCGAGTGCGGCCAGGGCGATGACCGCCAGACCCGCATGCAGGCGCGGGGTTTCGACGCGGAGTTCGTTACGGATCGAGGTCAGGGCTCGCGGCTTTCGGAAAGAGGCCGGAAGCCTACAGGGAGGGCGGCGCCCGCCGCCAGCCCGGCCGGCGCCGATCGGCGACCCCGGGGCCCGTCCCCGCTCCGCGCGGGTGGATTTCCTTCAAGCCCGGATTGAGCCCGGCCGATAAGCGCATTGACAGCAAGCGCCCGCAGCAACGCCTTGGCAGGGGCGCGCGCGAGCTTCGCGGCCGGAGGATCCGACCGCGCTCGAGTTCGCGACCCCATCCGGTGCGTGCGGATCGTTCGGGTAGCGTGCTTCTCTCGGAGGAGCAGGAGGACGGCTCGCATCACCCTCGGGATGCCCGTGGAGAAAGGGCGGCAAGGGGCTCCGTGGGGTCACGTCCCGCGACAGGGTGGGGTCGCACAAGGAGGGTCTGACCGTGGTCGTCGTCAGCTATTCAGGCAAGGAGATCAACGCCAAGCTGGTGTACTACGGTGCCGGCCTGAGCGGCAAGACCACCAATCTCGAATCCATCTACGAGGCGGTGCCCGAGAGCAGCCGCGGCAAGATGGTGAGCATGAAGACGCAGTCGGATCGCACGCTGTTCTTCGATCTGCTGCCACTCGATCTCGGCGAGATCATGGGCTTCAAGACCCGCTTCCTGCTCTACACCGTTCCCGGCCAGGTGTTCTACAACGCGACCCGCAAGCTCGTGCTCAAGGGCGCCGACGCGATCGTGTTCGTGGCCGACAGCGAAGTCGGCAAGATGGAAGAGAACAAGGAGAGTCTCTCCAATCTGCGCGCGAATCTGTCCGAGTACGGCGTCAACCTGGACCAGATGTCGTGGGTGATCCAGTACAACAAGCGCGACCTTCCCAACGTCTACACCCTCGAGGAGTTGAACGCCGAGCTGAATCCGGGCGGCAAGGTTCCGTTCTTCGAGGCGGTGGCCAAGGACGGCAAGGGCGTGTTCGAGACCTTCCGCGGGATCTCGCACCTGCTGATGGAGAAGGTGACTCGCGATCTTCGCCGCACCAGCATGGCCGGCAGCCCGGCGAAGGGCGCCGAGGACGGCGGCGCGCCGCAACCCGCGCGACCGGCGCCGGCGCCGTCCGCGCCCGCCCACATCATGGCCAAGGAGGCCCGCGAAGCGCAGCTCGCCGAGATGAGCGCCGGAGCGGTCGACTACGGACGCGAGATCGATCTGAACGCCGCGGCGACGCGCCCCGCTCCAGCGCCCGCGCCCGCCCCGGTGGCTCGCGCCGCCGCGCCGGCTCCGCGTCCCGCGCCGGTTGCCGCCCCGGACCCCGCTCCGGTCGCCCGCCCGGCGCCGGCTCGTGCGGCTGCCCCGGCTCCAGCGCCGGCCCCAGCGCGCTCGGCCAATGAGGAACCAGCTTCACTGGTCGTCCCCATCACCGTGCCCAAGAGCGGAACCCGCGAAATCGTGCTGCGAATCGTGCTCAAAGTCGAAGAATAGCCACATAGACTTGACGCCCTCTTGAAGCCCGCGTTCACCGGATTCGTGATAGGGTTCTAACCGGTGGCGCGGGTTCAACCTTTAGAGGGCTCGAGGATGTCACGGATGGCTCGCTGGTCGTTGGCGGTCGCGTGTCTCGCTGTGGCGCTCGCGACGTCTCCGTCGCTGGCGCAGAACGCGTTCCCCGGACTGAACGGGTTCCAGCCGCAGGTGCCGGTTTCGGCGTTCGGCACGCCGATGTCGGGATTCGACGTCTCGCGCCTGCACGTGTCGACCACCATGAGCGTGGGGAGCGGCTGGGGCGGCGGAAGCTCGACCAACGCGCTCCAGGTCACCAACTTCTCCTACCAGTTCGCGAGACCGGCCTGGCTCTCCGTCAGCGTGGGAAATGCCTGGGGTGCCAACACCGTGAGCGGATCGTCGATGTTCCTCGAGGGGATTCGCTTCGGCTTCCAGCCGACGAAGAACAGCGTGTTCTCGTTCTCGTTCCAGAACGTGCGCTCACCGCTCCAGGTCAATCCCTATTACGGCTGGGGCTGGTAGCGCCCGGTTTCCTCACTCCCCAGTGGTTTCCGAACGACGGATCTCGGCCGCGATTCGCCGTCACGCCCGGCCGACCGCGCTGATTCCCTACCTGACCGCCGGTTATCCGTCGATCGCCGAGTCGCTCTCGGCGCTTCGCGAGGTCGAGGCGGCCGGCGCTGCCGTGGTCGAGATCGGCATCCCATTCTCGGACCCGATCGCCGACGGTCCCGACATCCAGCGCGCGTCGGAATGGGCGCTCCGTTCCGGAGTCGGCGCTCCCGAGACGATCGCGCTGGTGCGCGAGCTGCGGAAGACCTCGTCGATTCCGGTGGTGATCATGACCTACATGAATCCCGTGCTGCGTCACGGGCCCGAGAAATTCGCGCGCCAGGCCGCGGAAGCGGGCGTGGACGGCGTGCTGATTTCGGACCTGCCGCCCGAGGAGGCGCCCGAAATGTGGAGCGCCTTCGACGCCGCATCGCTCGACACCGTGGTGCTGGTGGCGCCGACCACGCCCCCGGAGCGGGCGGCCACACTGGCCGCGCGCTCGCGCGGTTTCCTCTACTGCCTGGCGCGCACCGGCGTCACCGGCGGCTCCGCCGGCGAGTCCACGCCGATCGAGGAGCGCGTGCGCGCGCTGCGCGGGATCACGTCCCTCCCGATCGTGGTGGGCTTCGGCATCGGCAATGCCGAGCAGGCGCGTCGCTACCGCGGGATCGCCGATGCTCTGGCGGTCGGCGCCGCGTTCATGCGCCGCGTGGCCGAGAATCCCGACCACGGCGCCGCCCAGCGCGTGGGCGAACTCGCGCGCGAGCTGGTTGGCGCTCTGGTTTGAGCGCGGCCCGAGAACGTCCCCGAACCGCGCGCCTCTGTCCCGGTCGCCCCGCCTAGCGGCGGATCCACCAGAGCAGATCGAGAAGCAGCACAGTCAGGCCGACTTCCACGGTCCACCTCCAGACGGGCAGGCGCGCGACGCGATGTTCCGCGGCACGTGGTCAACCGTTCCGATCGGCCGCCCGCGGGTTGGCAGCGCGGGCGGGGGAGGAGACTTCCTGTCGCCTCACCTCGACTCATCGGCCGATGTCGAAAAGGACTTGAGGGGAATGTTGCCGGGCGGAAACGGCCGATTCAGGCGCTTCGGGCCCGTGCGCCGATCGGCTCGGACAGCTGGCGCAGGACCACCACCGTCAGGTCGTCGAGGGGCCGATCGGCGAACGCCCGAACCTCGGTGAGCAACGCCGCCAGGATGTCCGAAGCCCGCCGCCGCGCGAACGCGGCCAGACAGTCGCGCACGCGCTCGATGCCGAACAGCTCCTCGCCCCGGCGAGCCTCGGTCAGCCCGTCGGTGTAGAGCAGCACGACGTCCCCGGCCGCGAGCTCGATCCAGGCGTCGGCGTAGGCGGCGTCGGGCCTCACGCCGAGCAACACGCCGCCGGCGGTCAGCTCCTCGAAGCTCCCGTCGCGTCGGCGCACCAGCGGAGGCGTCAGTCCGGCATTCGCGAACCCGATGCGGGCGCGGCGCACGTCGACGTGCGCGCACAGCAATCCCACGAACTTCTCCGGTTGCTCGTGCTGCAGCAGCTGGCGATTGATCGCGGCGAGGAGGGCGCTCGGTCGGAGGCCCCGCCGTGCCTCGCTGCGGAAACGCGCCTGGACTCCGGCCAGCAGCAGCGCCGCCGGTACCCCCTTACCAGCCGCGTCGCCGACCGCCAGGGTGAAGTCGCGGTCCCCGTTCTCGACAAAATCGTAGTAGTCGCCGCCCACCTTCTCGCTCGACAGCGCCGCCGCCGCGCAATCGAGCGTCGGAAACGAGGGCGCGCGCCTCGGCAGAAAGTGTGCCTGAATCGCGCCGGCCTCCCGCAGCTCCCGATCCAGCGCCACGTGGCTCGAGGCCTCGCGCCGGAGGTCCAGGTTCTCGAGCGCGGTGCCGAGATGCGAGGTGAAGCGGGTCAGCTCGCGGATCTCGTGCCGCCCAAGCCACGAACCCGCCAGCCGTCGGCCCAGCAGCAACGCGTGGCGGATCGGCTCGCCGACCGGCAGCAGCCAGCCCACCGCCAACTGGTCGAGCCGGTCGCGATCGGCCGGCTCGAACGGCAGGTCGTGGATGGCGGCGACGCCCTCGCCCGCCGACAGGGCGAGCGCGAAGCGTTCGGAGAGTGGCGAGGGCTGGAGCGAGCCGGAGTGCGCCAGCCAGCGCGGCCGGCTCTCCTCGAGCGCGAGCGCCGCGCAGCCCGAGAGCCGCAGGTCCTCGGCCAGCGCCTCGCAGGTCGACTGGAGCAGCGATTCCCGTGATCGGACCGCGCCCGGCTCGGCAAGTCCGGTGGTCGAGGCGGCGAGATCGGCGGCGGGCAGCAGGGGCGCGCCGCGTGGTCGCACCAGCTCGCCGAGGCTTCCGGCCAGCAGACCGCCGAGCGCCATGACCACCAGCGCTCCGGAAGTCACGTCGTCCGCGAACGCACGCCCGCGGCTCTGCTCCAGCAGATCGGCGGCCACCAGCGTCACCACGCCGCCGAGCGCCAACGCGCCCACCACCGCGGCGGCGCGCAACGCGACGCGGACGTCGAACAGGCGGTGGACGAGGATCGCCCAGGCGAACGAGGCCGGCACCAGCAGCGTGAGCAGCACGGCGAGACGCTCGCCGGGCAGTTCCGTCACCGGCGAGAGATTGCGCACCAGCGTCACCGTGGCGAGCGGCGTGACGCCCAGCAGCGTGCCGAACAGCGCGACACGCAGGCGCCGGCGCGAGTCACGATCGCGCGTCGCGCCGAACGAGCGCACGAACAGCGCGACCGCGAGCAGCAGTCCGGCGGCAAACCAGATCGCCGAGCTCGCATCGAGGATCCCGCTGGCCGACTCGATCGCGGCGGCGGAGGCGGCGCCCATCAGCAGCGTGCCCAGGGTCAGAGCGAAGAGCAGCGAGGCGAGGAAGTAGCCAATCGCGACGCCCGCACCAAGCCGGCCCAGCGGTCGCGCGCCCTCCGGGAACAGGGCGAAGAAATGGATGAAGAGCGCGGGCAGGAACAGGGTGATCCCCGAGTAGCCCGCTTCGTAGAGCAGCGCCGCGCGCGGATCGCGCCACTGCGGCATCGGTGCCACCAGCATCGCGAATGCGAGACAAAGGAGCACGAAGGAACGAGTGAGCGGATCGCGGCGCTCGGCCCACACCACGCTTGCGAGCAGGAGGAAGCCGCAAGCGACCATGAAGAGCTGGGCGACGAGTCGGCGGCTGGCGCGAGGCGGCGGTTCGGGAATCAGCTGGATCCAGCGCCGCACGCCGGATCTCTCGACCCACCACGTGGCCGGAACGCCCAGCTCGAGTCCCGCGGTGAGCACTCCGGCGCTGGGGGCCGCCCAGATTCGCTTGCCGGCCGGAAGCAGACGATCGCCGGGGGAGAGCCCCGCGCGGGCCGCGGGACTTCCCGGATCCACCACCTCGACCCGGTCTCCCCGCAGGACGAATCCCGTGTAGGCGCGCTCCGGGAGGCCGGTGGCCGTCCACACCAGAGCGGCAGTCACCACAATCATTAACGCCGGAGTCCACGAGTAGATTCTTCGCATCGGCCCTCGCCGGTCCGCCGCCCCCGGCGAAGCAGCAGCCGCAACCGAGTCGGTTGTGCGGCGCAGATTGTTGATGGGGGGATTCGGGCCGCTAAGTCCTTGAAAATTCGTTCCGGTTTCTCACGAATTCCGGCCCGCAGGAGGCCATCAACATTCTTCGCCGCACAACCAACGGAGTCAAGCCTGACGTGGCACCAAACGGTGCTTGGAGCCGCGCACGGTCACGGCTATGCTGCTTTCTCCGATGACGGCCGCACCGCTTGGGCGGAGAAGGGGTTGGGCGCGCGTGCTCGCGGCCGATCGCGTTCGCGCTCGCCCACGTTGACCGCACTCGACCGGGACGACGTCACTCGACATGTCATCCGAGACTCGCGGGTGGGTGTCGCTTAAGTCGCTGAGCACTCTTGCCGATAGGCTTCATGTCTGCTCCGGGGACCCGGAGCGGCGGTGAAGCGGAGGAAGCTTCAGAATGCTGGTCCTAACACGGAAGTTAGGCGAGAACATTCGCATCGGGGATTCGGTCAAGATCACCGTCCTCGAAGTGCGCTCGGGCCAGGTGAAGCTGGGCATCGAGGCGCCCCCCGAGGTGAAGGTGCACCGGGAGGAGATCTATGCCCGAATCCAGGAAGAGAACCGGCGCGCCCAGCACTGGAAGCCCGAATCCCCGCCGGAGCCGAACCCGCCGCGTTCGGAGCCGCGAAAGGAAAGCGGTGGCTCGTAGCCGCCGTTCACCCCCCGCTTCTCCGACTCAACCGGCAAGCCCCGGGCCTCCCAAACTCCAATTGGTCGAGGGCCGTCTGCTGCGCTGGGAGAAGATCCGCGCCGCGCGTGAGCGTATCGCCGCGGGCTTCTACGACCGCGAGGACATCCGTTCCCGACTCGCGGACGCGGTGTTGAAGCGCATGCGCCGCCCCTGAGCTCGACCCCGTGCAACGCTCGCGCAACGCGCGGCGCGCGCTTCGTAGCGGTGGCAGAAGCTGATTCGCGCGCCATCGGCCTTCGACGAGCTCGCCGGCATCGCGGCGAGAGTCCCACCGGCCCACCACGCTTCGGAATATCCACAGGTACTGCGGAGCAAACGCGGCAAAGATGGGTATGAAGTACATCGGGCTCCGTACGGCCCCGCTCGGAGGGGCGGTGCGACTTGCCCTCGAGCCTCCGCGGCTCCGTTTCCGCGACGAAAGTTGCGCCGGCGCTTGGTCAGGGCGGGGCGGTCTGCGATACTCCGCGGCTCATGGATCGAGACTCCCCATTTCCCGCAGGATGCGGGGGCGGGCGGCCGAGTCGAGTTCTCCCGTGGTCCCGCCTGAGATCATGAGCGCCGCGCGCTCGAACCGCCCGCGTCCCGCCGAGGCAGCCGCGCTGGCGGATGCGCTGTTCGAAGACACCGACGCCGCGGCGCTGCTGCTCGACGCGCGCGGCAAGGTACTGCGCGCCAATCCCGCCGCGGCACGCCTGCTCGGCGTGCCCGCCCGGCGAGTGGCCGGAAAGTCGGCCGCCGTGCTGCTGGGCTCGATCGTGCCGGGGGAGGAGCTGGTCCGCGAGGCGAGCGCCGCGCGCCGCGTCGAGCACGAGACCGTGCTCGCGGCCCCGAACGGGGGAGAGCTGCCGGTGCTGTGGCGCAGTCGCCGGCTTCCCGGCGGAGCGCTGCTGTTGATCCTGCGAGACCTCACTCAGCCGCGGCGGATGCGCGACGAACTGCGCCGGAACGAGCGCCTGGCGACGCTCGGTCAGCTCGCGGCCGGCGTGGCTCACGAAATCCGAAATCCACTCGCGGGAATCGGCACCAGCGCGCAGGTGTTGCTGCGGCGATTCGAACCGCGCGACGAGCGCGCGCGTTTCGTGAGGGTGATCCTCGAGGAAGTCGGCCGTCTCGACCGCATCGTCGGAAGTCTGCTGCAGTACGCCCGGCCGCGCACGCCCCAGCTGTCGGCCGGACGCCTGGAGCCCCTGATCCATCGCGCGCTCGAGCTGAGCGGCGAGGCCGTCCGGCAGGCCGGAATCCGGGTCGAGGTGACGGGCGGTGCGCGCCTCGCGCCGGTCTTCATCGACGCCGATCTCATCCTGCAGGTGCTGCTGAACGTGACGCTCAATGCCGTGCAGGCCATGCCGCAGGGCGGAACGCTGCGCTACGAGGTGCGACTGGCGCGCCGGCGCACGCCGCAGCGCGGACCGGGCCGGCGCGCCGGCGATCCCCCCGCAGCTCGCGCGCGGGATGCGCCGCGCTGGCTGCGCTACCAGCAGGTGCGGATCAGCGACACCGGCACCGGAATGCCACGCGGCGTGCTCGGCAAGTTGTTCGATCCGTTCTTCACCACCAAGCCGCAGGGCACCGGGCTCGGGCTTTCCATCTCGCAAACCATCATGCAGGAGCATGGCGGCACCATCGAAGTGGCCAGCCGCGAAGGACGCGGAACCACGGTGCTGCTGGGATTCCCGCTGGAGAAACGACATGGTGAAAGGCGACAGTTCCACGCGCACCCAGACCACGCACACGCTGCTCATCGTGGATGACGAGCGCTCGCTGCGCTTCAGCATCGGCGAGTGGGCACGCGACGCGGGCCTGCAGCCCATCGAGGCGGCGAGCGGCCGCGAGGCGATGGAGCGCGTGCGCGAGCGCGCCGCCGACGTCGTCCTGCTCGACCTGAAGCTGGGCGACGAAGACGGCATGCAGGTCCTCAAGCGGCTGCGCGAGGACGATCCCGACCGGCCGGTGATCATGCTCACCGGGCACGGCACCGTGGAGCACGCGGTGCGCGCGATCAAGATGGGCGCGTACGACTTCATGCTCAAGCCGCCCGACCTCGATCACCTCGGCGTCGTGCTGGAGCGCGCGCTGGAGCACTCGCGCCTCAAGCGCGAGGTCGAACACCTGCGCGCGAGCGC
>DATKAB010000094.1 GCA_035498555.1 Candidatus Sulfotelmatobacter sp. | reverse complement strand
TTCGTCGCGTGGTCCGATCGGCGCGGGCCTGTCCCACAGATCTACCTCCAGCACTTCGACGCCGCGGGCAACATCGCCGACTCTTCGGGCGTGGCGGTGACGTCTGCACCGCTCGCGCAGCGGCGACCCAGATTGCTCTCGGATGGCGCGGGCGGCGTGTTCCTGGCGTGGGAAGACTCGAGCGCGACAAGCGGGCGTCACCTCCGCGCACAACGATTCGACTCATCGTTACAGGCGCAGTGGGGGAGCGGCGTCGCGGTGACACCCGGCGTCGCCGCGGACCAGATTTACGTCGCGCTGGCTTCCGATGAGGCGGGCGGACTCTTCCTCGACTGGATCGACCGGAGATCGGGAAGTTATCAAGTCTACGCGGTGCGACTCGATGCCGGTGGTGGCGCGGTGTCACCGTGGCCAGCCGGTGGAGAGCCAATCGCCGCAGGCCCGAACATCGTGCCGGGCCCCTCGGGCAGCTTCTATGCGAGCGGGGGCACGACCGCGACGCACGTCCAGGCCGACGGCACGCTCGCCCCCGGAATCCCGGCCCAGGGAGTTGCGCTGTGCACCGGCAACTGTGGCCCGATCGAGACCGGCGCCTACCTCGCGGCCGACGGGACCGGCGGCGCCATCGTGGCCTGGGACGAATGGCGACCCGGTCCCAATCCGCGCCAGGAGCTCGAGCACTCGTTCGCGGCGAAGATCGGCGAGACCGGGATCGTGGCGACGTTGGCCTCGCTGGTCTCCGCCGAAGCATCGCCGGGCGAGGCGCGGTTGGAGTGGCAGCTGGGTGAGCCGGCGACGATCGATGTCGAGCGCGCCGAGTCTGCGAGCGGCTCCGCCGTCGCGTGGTCGTCGCTGGCCCGCGCGAGTTCCGACGCGAGCGGGCGGCTGATCGTGGCAGACACCAGCGTCCGCCCCGGCACCCGATATGGCTACCGGCTGGTGAAGAGCGAGGGCGCGACGGTCGCCGTTCTCGGCGAGACCTGGCTCGACGTGCCGGCGGCGAGCACCTTGAGCCTCGCCGGCGCGCGGCCCAATCCCACCTCCGGCGAGCTGAGCCTCGCGTTTTCCCTGCGCGATGGCTCGCCGGCGACGCTCGAGCTGCTCGACGTCAGCGGCCGTCGCGTCGCGTCGCGCCGAATCGAAACACTCGGCGCGGGCGGGCACGTGGTGCGATTCGGCGAAGCCTCGCGCCTCGCGCCCGGCATCTACACTGCGCGGCTCACCCAGGGCGGGCGCGCGGTGACCGCGCACGTGGCGGTGGTGCGGTAGCCGGCGCCTCGGCTCGATCGACGATCGCGATCCGAGGGGCGCGCTTGTCCCTCACCCAAGGCCTTTGTTAGCTTTGCCGGCCTGCTTTGACTGCGGCGCTCCGCTCGCCGTGCCCGACCGGGCGAATTCGAGTTGGAAAGGAGCCGTTTCGTGAAGCCGTGTGCAGTGAGGCGTGCGTTCGTGCTGGCGACCGTCCTCGCATGGTCGGTGACCGCGGTTGCCGTGTCGCGCCCGGCGCTGGCCGCGAATCCCGGCAAGCCCGCCCCGGCCATCAACGACAACGATGGCTCGGGGTGGAAAACCGGGGCCCGCTGGATCCAGTTCCGCGCGGGCTACGCCAAGGCTCAGGGCGTGGACGAGCCCGATGGCGGGGGCGGCTACGGCTTCGGCTTCCAGCGGATGATGAGCGATCGAATGTCGCTGGGCATCAACCTGCAGCACGATCTGCTGGGCACCTTCGGCGCGGCCTCCAAGATCGAGATCCCGGTGGTGCTCGAGATGCTCTGGCACTACCACTGGAGCGCGGGACTCTACCCGTACGTGGGCGGCGGCGTGGGCGCGGCGTACCGATACACCTATCGCACCGGCGACGATCAATCGAGCTGGCAGCCGATGCTCTCGCTCACGATCGGCACCGACTACCCGATCGGCAAGAACAAGGTGCTCGGCCTCGACATACGCCTGGCGGGCGTCTCGAGCGATGAGCCGCAGAACCCGGTGTTCGGCGAGGAGGGGCCTCGTAGCGTTCACTGGAGCATGAAGCTCACCTACGCGGTGACCTACTAGGCCGCTTCGCGTCACCCCGACGCCGCCCGCGACCATCGATCGACGCGATCGGCGGGCGTCTCTCCTCCGGCCTCGCGCCAAACCCCGGCGCGCCAATGGGCGGCGCCTGGCTCGCGGCGGGCACGCGGCGTGCAGTTCGCTCCCGCGACCGCCGGCATGGGCGGCGCGTGGCGTCGTCGAGGCAGCGTCATCGTGCTGCCCTCGTCGTGTCGTGGGGGCCCGACGAGCCGGCGGTGCGGTCCAGGGACCGGGACGTGCGGTGCGGTGAGGAGGGCCCCCGGGTCCCACCGCCCCTCGGCAAGGCGCTAGTTGCTGGAATCCCCTCGCCGGCCGAGCAGCCGATACACGCCGAACAGCGCCACGGCCATCGCCGCGACCAGCAGCACGCCCGTGGCGCGCGGCAGGGCCTCGAGCATCATGCCCAGCAGCCCGCAGGCGCCGCAGAATCCCCAGAGCACGAACAGCGAGGCTCGCGGCCCGATGCCGAGTCGCAGAACCCGATGGTGCACGTGTTCGCGATCGGCGCTGAACACGTGGCGGCCGGCCTTGAGGCGCCGGGCGAACGCGAACACGCCGTCGGCGAGCGGCACCGCCAGCGCGGTCAGCGGGAAGAGCAGCGCCACGGTGGTGGTCGCCTTGCGGTTCTCGAGCAGCGACGCCGCCGCCAGAACCAGCCCCAGGAAATGGCTGCCGGTGTCGCCCATGAAGATCCGGGCGGGCGGGAAGTTGAAGAACAGGAAGCCGAGCGTGGTGCCGATGAGCAGCGAGGCCATGAACATCACGTAAAAGTCGCCGTGTCCACGGCCCACCCACCACAACGTCGCGGCGGCGATGGCGACCACGCCGGCGGCCAGTCCATCCAGCCCATCGATGAGATTGATGGCGTTGATCACGATCACCACCCAGAGGATCGCGAGCGGCCCGCTCCAGATGCCCGCGGCGATCGGCTCGCCGAATGGATTGGTGAGCAGCGGCACGCCGTAGCCGAACGCCACCAGCACCACGCCGGCCGCGATCTGGAACAGCAGCTTCACGGGCGGGGAAACCCCGCGCGTATCGTCCACGATGCCGAGCCCCAGCAACGGCACCGACGCCAGCGACAGCCCGAGCAGCGGCCGCACGTCCAGCTCTCGCGCGGGTCCGGGCAGCGTGCGCGCGAGCCACGCCACCGCCAGCGTCGAGGCCGCCATGGCCAGCCCCCCGAGGGTCGGTACCGGCTGGTCGTGGATCCGCCGCGGCCCGGGATGATCGAGCGCGCCGGCCCGATGCGCGAGCACGCGCACCAGCGCGGTGGCGACCACCGTCAGGGCAAGCGTGGCCAGTGCCAACTGGAGCGAATAGGGCATGGGTCAGCGAGGGCGAAGCGCGTTGGCGATCAGCATGACCCCGGCGCGCGACAGGATGAAGGCGCTGGCCAGCGCGTCGAGAACGGGATTCATGGGATGGTGCTTGCGAAAGTAGTGGATCATCCCGGTGTGCCGCTCCCAGATCACCCTGGCGGACACGCGACGTTTGCTGGCGCCAATCTCGTGCACCGCGACCGCCGCCGGGACGAACGACACGCTCCAGCCGGCCAGGTTCATGCGCCGGCACCAGTCCACGTCCTCGTTGAACATGAAGAACTGTTCGTCCATCCCGCCCACCTCGTCGATGGCGTCGCGGCGCACCATCAGGCAGGCGCCCGAGAGCCAGTCCACCTCGCGCTCGGTGGTGCGGTCCCAGTCCGAGAGCAGGTAGTGGCGGGACCAGCGATTGTTCGGAAACAGGCGGGTCAGCAAGGAATAGCGGTTGAACAGGAAGGTGAAGGGGCTGGGAAAAGATCGGCCCGAGTACTCGATCCTGCCGCTTCCGTCGAGCAGCTGCGGGCCGGCAATGCCGACACGCGGGTGCGAGAGCAGGTAGTCGGCCAGGACGCGGGGGGCGTCGGGCCGCATCACACAGTCGGGGTTCAGCACCAGCACGAACGGCGCGCGGGTGGCCGCGATGCCCTGATTGACGGCCCGGGCGTAGCCGACGTTCTGGGTGTTGGCGATCAGGCGGACGCCCGGGTAGCGCTCTTCCAGCATCCCGGCCGTCCCGTCACGCGAATCGTTGTCCACCACCACCCGTTCGAGCTCCTCGCCGCCGGCCGCGAGGGCGTCCAGGCACCCGGCGACGGCATCCCGTGACTTGTAGTTGATGATGATGGCGGCGATTTGCATGCGCGCGGGCGCGGGAGGGGAGGGCAAAAGACTAGCGAGCGCGGCCGTGCCTCTCGAACCCTTCCCCACGAATACAACCAGGTTCGATCAGCGGCCGGCACGCGCTCGCGTCAGAAACTATGCGTGAACCGGGCCGCTTTCGCAAACCGGGAATGGGCGCCGGGACTGCCTTCCTTCACGGCTCGATCGCCGCGCCAGGCCCCGCCTCGCCCGGTTTCCTTGCCGTTCCGGGCGCGGCAAGTGGCCGTCCCAGGGCGGATTCGAGCCAGCGCCGAATGCGCTCGACGTGGGTGCCGTTCCAGTACCACTTGCCCTCCAGCGGGCAGTAGCGAAACTCGGTGTAGGAGCGCAGCACTCGGCCCGGAACCTCGCCGCGGGCCTCGATCGGATGACGGATCTGAAGAGGTGAGTTGCACTCGGGGCAGCGGCTGAACGGCGGATCGGCCGGCTCGAAGCGCGCCGCGACCTCGCGCACCGCGATCGCCGGTTCGCCGCGCGGCACCCGGAGCACCGCCACTGAGCCGAAGCGCCGCGGATGCCGCGCGCTGAGCGTGAGCAGCACGCGGCCGTCGCGCGCCGCGGCCTCGAACAGCTCTTCGAGACGGGCGCTGCCGAAGCCGGCCACGTCGTAACCGAGGAATCGCAACCGGCGGGCGACGAAATCGAGCGACGAGTCGGTCACGAACCGCGCGATCGGCATCTGGCCACCGTAGACGCCGGAATGGGGGTGGGCAAGTGCCGCCAAGTCCAAGCGGTCCAGCCGCTTCAAAGGCTCGGATTGACGCGCCCGGCGGCCTCCCGCAACCTCACGCCCACATGAGACCCGTCTCAGGCGGCACGAGGCCGCCCGATTCCTGGACGATCGACCGCCGGCGCTTCCTCGCGCTGGCCGGAGGCACGGCCGCCTACCTGGCGCTTCGCCCGACCGAGAGCTGGGCGAAGAAGGCCGGCAAGGCGAACCCCTCGCTCCAGCCGTGGGCGCTCCCCGAAGAGATTCCGGGAAATCCAGTGGACGCGGCGCGCGCACTGATCGGGGCCGCGGTGCTGGCGCCGAGCGACTGGAACGCCCAGCCCTGGCGCTTCGAGGTCGAGGGCAACGCGATCCGGCTGGTGGCCGACGCGCGTCGCGCGCTTCCGATCACCGACCCGGCTCGCAAAGGGATGATGATCGGGCTCGGCGGGGCGCTCGAGAATCTGCTGATCGCCGCGCGCTCGTGGGGTCAGCGCACCACGGTCAGCTACCTACCCCACGACGGCGCCAACGGCGTGACGGCCGAGGTGGGATGGGCGCCGGGCGACCCGAAGCGGGATCGCACGCTCTTCGCCGCGATCCCCGAGCGGCGCACCAACCGCCATGACTTCGACGGCCGCGGCGTGTTCCCGCAGAACCGGACCTCGCTGCTGGCTGAGACCATGGAGGGCCTGGGGCTCTACTGGCTCGACGATCCCGACAGGATCGACGACGTCGCGGACGTGGTCTACGAGTCCACCCACGAGCAGGTCTCGAATCCCAGGGCGCAGGCCGAGCAGTTCTCGTGGATGCGCTTCGAGAACGATGCGGAGAAGCGCGGCGACGGCGTTCCGGTCGACGCGCTGGAGCTGAGCGGCCCGGCTCACTGGTTCGCCGGGCGCTACTTCAACCCCTCGAGCTGGTTCCTGCGGCTCGGCGCCGAGTACGCCGCCAAGCAGGCGCGCGGGCAGGTGAAGAGTTCGGGCGCCCTGCTGCTGATGACCTCGGCGAGGCAGGACGAGACCGAGTGGCTACTGTGTGGGCAGAGCTACGAGCGGATCGCGCTCAAGGCGTCGAATCTCGGCATCGCGCAGCAGATCCTGAGCCCCCCGACCGAGCTCGAGCACTACCGTGCCGGGCTGCGCACTTCCTTCGGCGTGCCGGTCGCCGAGCAGCCGTTGCTGCTGGTGCGCCTCGGCCATGCTCGCAGGCCCGATCCCACGCCGCGCCGCGCCGTGAGCCTGGTGGCGACGTTCAGGAACACGTAGCGGTCGCGGCGCGTAGATTCCGCTTCGCGATCGTCCGCACCGCACCCTGGCGGCATCCTTCGCTGCTCTGGATCTCGGGGCTGCTCTGGCTCACGTTTGCGATCTACTGGAGCGCGGCCGCTGGCTGCCGGACGCGCGCTGGATGGCGCCGGCCGGCATCGCGGCGCAGGCGCTGAGCCTCGCGCTCATGATCTGGTCGCGCCGGCATCTCGGCCGCAACTGGAGCGGCGAGATCTCCAAGAAAGAGAATCACGAGCTGGTGCGATCGGGGCCCTATCGGGCGCTCCGCCACCCGATCTATACCGGCATGCTCGGCATGTACCTGGCCACCGCGATGGTCGCGGGAAGGCTGCATGCCCTGCTCGGCTTCCTAGCGCGCACCTCGCCGCGACGCCGAAATGGCTCCTAGCCGGCCTTCGCAATCGGGTCCGGTGTCTCCGCCGAGTTTCGGCGTCCGCCTCCATACCACTTGAGCGCCGCGCGAACGCGCTCTTCCAGGGGTTCCTCGAAGGCGGCACCGCCACTGGCCGCGGCCTCCTCGGCCTCTTCGGCTCGGATCCCGAGCCGCCGAAGGGCCCGTACCACATCACCATCGAAGGGTGTGGCGGGGGGCGAGGCCACCACGAGCGCCCTGGTAGCGGCCGCGCGCCTCTCCTTCATGAACCCGGCGCCGAAGGCCCGCTCGGCCTCGAGCTGGTTGTGGGTGCGGCAGAGCAGCCGCAGGTTGTCGACCGTGGACGCGCCGCCCTTGGCCGCCGGCACCACGTGGTCGTACTCCAGGTCCTTTCGCGCCTCGCAACGCCTTCCATCCTCGCTCACGAACACGCACCGGCCGCCGTCGCGCTCGCGCACCGCCCACCTGACATCCGCCGGAATGTGGCGTGGCGCGGCGGTCTCAGAGGGTGAGTTCTGTCGCCGCTTCGCGCCCCGTCCGTACTTCTTCTTCTCGAGCTCGGCGATCAGCGAGTCCAGCGCTCGGTCGAGCACCCGAGCGATCTCGCCCGCGTGGCCCCCACGGCCCAGCAAGTCCTGGGCATGGCGCAGTTTTTCGAACGTGCTCTGCGGGATCATCACCTCGATGTCCACCCGCCCCGCGCCGAGCGGAGTGACCCGCGCCTCGGGGGGAACTATCTCTGGAGATAGTTGTCCGCCGGTTACGGAACCCGCCCCGGCTGACCCGTGGGCAAGAGCCGGCTCGACCCGCTCGGGGACATCCAGCTTCGGGAATCGATCCGCGATCATCTGGCGGATTTCGGCATTGGTCTTGTGCGCGGCGGCGGCGAGCCATTCGCCCACTGTCCCCCCGTCCAGATGAGGCGCGAGAATCAGGATGCCCGACAGTGTCAGCCGTCCGTCGGCCAGAGCCTCGAAGAGCACCGGAAGTCTTCGGGCCGTCCTCGCCGCGCGGAGCCGGCGGTCGATCGACTGGTCGTCGAGATCGAAACGGGCGGCGCACCAGGCATGCATGGAGGGAAAGCCGGCCGGAGCGTAGAGCTTTCGTTCATCGACTGCCGCCAGATGCGCGAGCAGCTCGGCGGTGGTGGCACGATCGCGAGCGATCAGCGAGTCGACATTGTGGAGTACCGATCCGTCGGAAACTCTTTCCAGCAAGTAGCGCGACATGGCAACCTCGACGGGGGCGTGTGTCGAGGGGGCATCGTGAACATGCTCTTTCTATCACGCGCGTTTTCGGCGCCGCAGGATCGGCGCAGCGAGCCGAACGCGGCGCGAGACGAGAAAATTCGCCGCCCGCTCATTTCGCGCGGCCCACGCGCCCCACGCGCGCGCTGCGGTGGCATTCGATCGGCATTCGCCGCAGCACGCCACACGCACCCGAAAACGCTGTCAAGCGAAAAGCGGATCCAGACCGGGCGCACTGGCAACAGATCAGAGCGAGCACGTGGGTCACGGGGGCGCCGCATTCAGGAACATCCGCGAAGGACCGCGGTCGAGTCGACCGCTGCTCGCGGAATGGCCCCGACGATCCGCGCGGATTGTTGACGCGCCGCGCCCCGGTGCGCGTCTCCCGAGTCTCCGCCCGCCTCAGCTCCCGCTCAGCGTCATCTCCGCGATCAGCAGGGTCGGGCTCGCCACCGAGCCGTCGAACTCGAGATCGTCGCCGACGGCAATCACGTTGCGCAGCATCTCCAGCGAGTTCGACGCCACCGTCACGCCCTCCACCGGGAACGCCTTCTCGCCGTTCTCGATCCACTGGCCCTGGGCCTGGAACGAGTAGTCGCCGGTGACGTCGTTGAAGCCGTACGAGCCCTGGTCGTCCATGTAGAAGCCGCGCCCGGCCCGCTTGAGAATCGCCTCCGGCGAATCGGCGCCACGCTCGATGTAGAGATTGTTGTAGCCGATCCCCGGCGTCGACGAATAGCCGCGCGCGCCATTGCCGGTCGGGCGGGTCTTCGCGCGCCGCGCGTTGTACACGTCGTAGACGAACTGCGCGCACCGTCCGCGGTCGATCAGCAGATTGCGACGCGAGGCGATGCCCTCGCCGTCGCAGGGCGACGAACCCTCGCCGCGCGGCATCACGCCGTCGTCGACCAGCGTCACGAGCGGCGAGGCAATGGTCTCCCCCAGCTTCTCGGTGAGCCATGACGAGCGCTTGATCACGCTCTCGCCACTGAAGGCGTCGAACATCTCGGCAATCCAGCTGGCCGCGATGTCGGGATGCAGCACCACCGGCACGCGCGCGGTCGGCACGCTGCGCGCGCCAATCCGCGCCACCGCGCGGCGCCCCGCCTCGCGCGCGATCGCCTCGGCGGTCGGAAAGTCGGCGAGCCATCGCTTCGACACGCCGTAGCCACCGCTCTGCTGCTTGCCGTCGCGATCGCCGGCCAGCGCCACCGCGTACGCGCTCATCGAAGTGCCGGCGTAGCCGCGCAACAGCCCGAGCGAATTGGCGATCACGAACTGGCCTTCGCGCGTGCTCACGCCGGTCGAATCGCTGCGTTGAATCCGCGGGTCGTGCGCGAGCGTGATGCGCTCCAGCTCGATCGCCAGCGCGATCTTGGCTTCGGCCGGCAGCTCGAGCACGGCGGAGTCGTAGAGCGCGAGATCCGTGGCCGGCTCGCCGGCGTCGGCGGGCGAGGGCACGCCGTGGTTCTCGTCGGGCGTCGAGAACCGCGCCAGTGACACCGCGCGCCGTGCCAGGTCATCGAGCGTCGCCGATGCCACGTCGGTGCTCGACACGAACCCTTCGGCGCCGCCCACCAGCACCCGCAGGCCGAGCCCGCGCGTGCCGCTCTGCTTCAGGCTGTCGATCGCGCCGTTCTGAACCTTGACCCGGAACGAGCGCGAGCTCTCCACGCACGCCTCGGCCTGATCGGCGCCGGCGCGCAACGCGCGTTGCACGGCGTCCTCGGCCAGATCGAGCAGCGCGCGGTCGACCCGCGCGTCCGCCACCGCCGGCGCGCTCACGTGGCCGTCCCGCCCACGGTGATCGCGGTGAAGCGCACCGTGGGCTGCCCGACGCCGACCGGCTTCCACTGTCCGTCCTTTCCGCATGAACCCGTGGTGCCGTCGATCTCGAGGTCGTTGCCGACCGCGTCGATCTTGAGCATCGCGTCGTTGCCGTTGCCGGCCAGCGTGGCGTTCCGCACCGGCTCGGTGAGCCGGCCGTTCTCGATCCGCACCGCTTCGGTCACCTGGAACGAGAAATTGCCGTCGGCGGGATTGACCGAGCCCCCGCCCAGCGTCTTGCAGTAGAGGCCGCGCCTGACCTCGCCGATCAGCGACTCGGGCGAATGCGGGCCGGGCTCGATGTAGGTGTTGGTCATTCGGCACAGCGGAAACTCGCGGTAGCTCGAGCGCCGCCCGTTGCCGGTCGGGCGATTGCCGGTGAGGCGCGCATTCAGCAGATCCCACATGTAGCCGACCAGCACGCCATCTTCGACCAGTACTGTGCGCTGGGCCGGAGTTCCTTCGTCGTCCACCCGAAACGAGCCGCGGCTGTTCGGCACCAGCCCCGAATCCACGATGGTCACGCCCTTCGCCGCCACCGGCTGGCCCATCTGGGTCGCGCGAATCGAGGTCTGGCGGCGAATCGAGTCGCCTTCCATGCTGTGCCCGAAGCACTCGTGCACCATGACGCCGCCCCAGCCTGGCGCCACCACCACCGGATACGCGCCGGCCTCGGGCTCGCGCGCGTGCAGCAGAGTGACCGCGCTCTCCGCGGCCTCGCCGGCCACCGTCTCCGGCGTCCGCACGGTCTCGAAGTAGTCGGCATCCACGCAGCCGCCCGCGGCGGCGAACGACGATTGCCGTTCCCGGCCCTCCAGCGCCAGCGCCGTCACCGAGAAGCGGGTGAGATAGGTCTGATCTTCGGCCCACAGCCCGTCGCTGTTCGCCACCAGCAGGTTCTTCGAGGCATCGGCCAGCGACACCCACACTTCGTGGATGCGCGGATCGTGGCCACGAGCACGATCGTCGGCGCGCCGGATCAACGCGATCTTGGCCGCCTCGTCGAGCGCCACCGGGGCCGGATGCTCGAGCGTGAACGGCGGTTTCACGTCCACCACCCGAAACGCGATCGGCGCGCCGTTGGTGCTCCCCTCGCGGGCGATCCGCGCCGCGACGCGCGCGGCCTCGCGCAGATCGCCGGGCGCGAAACCGTCGGCGTAGGCGTAGCCGGTCTGCTCGCCGGCGATCGCCCGGATGCCGACGCCCTGAAGCACCTGGTAGCTCGAGGTGCGCAGGCGGCGCTCCTCGAGCTGGAACGAGGTGTGGACCGAGTACTCGCCGAACACCTCGGCGAAGTCGGCGCCCGACGAGCGCGCCAGATGCAACAGCTCCTCCACCAGCTCACGCGGTAGGCGAGCCGAGAGCGCGGGTGCGGTGGCTGAGGCCGAGGTCATGGAGAGGCCATCCGGGTCGAGGGCGGGGCGAGGATCGAGGCCGGGAGTCTAGGGGCTCGCGCCCATCACGCAAGTCATGGGCCGGGCGTGTGATTCCCGAGGGGCTTCCGGGTCTCACACGGCGTTGGGCCCCGCGCCGCCCCTGGCGCGCCCTTGTCCCGCATCGCACGAGGAGATGACGCATGCTTCGCCGTCCATTCCCCACCCGATTCGTCGCTCCGGTCCTGCTGATCGTGGCCGCCACGCTGCTGGCGCTCACGCCGCCCGCGCTCGCCGCCTGGGGCACCACTGGCAACGTCGTCGCCAACACCAGCGTCGACGAGATTCCCGGTTACAGCTTCCTCGACGTCGGCAGCAACATCGCGCCCGACATGGACGGCGGGGCGTTCGTGGCCTGGTCGTTCCCGACCTCGAACGACTCGATCCGGCTCAATCGCATCGACGGTTCGACCGGTGCGCGCGTCTGGGGCGCGAACGGCGTGAAGATCAACGAGGGCGGGAACGCCCAGGGGCCGGCGCACGTGGTCAGCGACGGGTTCCGCGGGTGCTGGGTGGTGTGGTCGGACACGCGCGTGAGCGCTCCCGGTCTCTACTGCCAGCGCGTAGATCGGGATGGCGTCCTGCTCTCGGCGGCGCGCGTCACCACTTCGCTCACTTCCTCCGGCGACAACGACGTGGACATCGCGCTGTCGAGCGACGACCAGCTGCTGGTGGCTTGGTACGAGAACGGCGTCGGCCTCAAGGTTCAGAAGCTCGATCAATTCGCGAACTCCACCTGGACCGCCGGCGGCGTGCTGGTGACGACCGACGACGACCCGTTCACGGTGCAACTGATGTCCGACGGCAACGGCGGCGCCGTGATCACCTGGGAATCGGCGCGCGCCTCGCTGCCCGGAACCGCGGGCCATTCCAAGATCCTCGCCAACCGCGTCAATTCCTCGGGCGCGGTGCAGTGGGGCGCGGAAGGCAGCGTGGTGCAGGCCGGCACCGGCGTCACCGCCACCGAGTCGCGCGCCACGTGGGACGGCACCAGCCTGTTCGTCACCTGGATGCACGTCACCACCACCACCAGCATCCACGCCCAGAAGTTGAACGGCAGCGGCGTCGCCCAGTGGGGCACCACCGCCGCCGGCATCCGGGTGATGGACGAGGTGGACACCGCGTGGGACCACAATTCGTCGGTGCTACCGCAGCCGCGGGTGGTGAGCGATGGCGCCGGCGGCATCATCGTTGCCTGGGTGGACGCGCGCGACTACGACCGGCCGGGTCCCAACACCTTCCCGCACGCGCAGGACATCTACGGCCAGCGCCTGAATGGGAGCGGCGCCACGCAGTGGAACGGCGCGGGCGAGGCCAACGGCGCCGCGATCGACTCCATCACCGGCACCCAGTACGAGCTGCAGATGGCGAGCGATCACGCCGGCGGTGCGACCCTGGTCTACACCGATCTCTCGAAGTCGGCCGGCACCACCGACGACGACATCCAGGGCCGCCGCATCGATGGAAACCACGCCACCATCTGGCACGCCTATCTCAACAACGGCACCCCGGCCGACGGCGAGCAGTACAAGCCGCGGCTGGTGGACGACGCCGCCGGCGGCGCGTTCTTCGTGTGGGAGGATCATCGCAACGACGGCACCACGCACGCCGACGTCTACATGACGCATCGCACGCAGTCGGGCAGCACCTCGTTCCCATCGATCACGGTCACCTTCCCGAACGGCGGGCAGTCCTACGTCACCGGCCAGATCGTGCCGGTCACCTGGACCAGCAACTTCGGCTATCTGGTGGACGTCACCTTCGACGCCGACGGCGTGCATCACCTTCCGATCCTGCCCGGCAACCCGACGTTCGATGACGGCGCGTTCAACTGGACGGTGCCGGGAGACCTCACTACCACTCTCGCGCGCATCAACGTCTCCGATCACGGCGACGGCGTGCCGACCGACAGCTCGGACGTGACCTTCACGGTGTGCTCCAACCTGAGCTACAACTTCGGCGTGAACGGCATCAATGGCGCCCAGTCGGTCGCGAGCGGCGACTTCAACGAGGACGGAATCCTGGACCTCGCGGTGGGATCGACCGACAGCGTGTTCGTGCTCTGGGGGCTCGGATCGGCCGGGGTTGGCAACGGGCGATTCTCGAAGCATGCTACGTACGCGCTGCCCGGCGGCGGGCGCGGAATCGCCGTCGGTGATTTCAACCAGGACGGACGTCTCGATCTGGCGGTGACGTGCTCGAGCGGGGCCGCGATCCTGCTCGGGCTCGGCAGCGGCACGGTCGGCAACGGCCTGTTCGCCGCGCCGGTGATCTATGCCACCGGCACCAATCCCAGCGGGATCGCGGTCCAGGACTTCAACGAGGACGGCATCCTCGATCTGGTGGTCACGAACGCCTCCAGCAACAACATCTCGATTCTGCTCGGCAATGGCTCGGGCGGTGTCGGCAACGGCACCTTCGCTGCGGCCGTCAACTACGCGACTCAGCTGACGCCGGCGCAGGTCACGGTCGCCGATTTCAACTCCGACGGCCGGTGGGATCTGGCGGTCACCAACGACCAGGGGACCAGCAACTCGGTCTCGATCCTGCTCGGCAACGGCGTTGGCGCGGTGGGCAACGGCACCTTCGGCGCCGCGGTCAACTATCCGGCCGGCCAGAACCCCTGGGGCATCGCGACCGGCGACTTCAACAGCGACGGCATCACCGATCTGGCGATCGGCAGCAACACCGCGACCGGCGTCGAAGTTCTGCTCGGCAACGGCTCGGCGGGCGTCGGCAACGGCACCTTCGCGCCCGCGGTTTCGTATCCGGTGGGCGGCGGCGTGCGCGGGCTCGCAGTCGCTGACTTCAACAAGGACGGGCGCCCCGACATCATGGGGCTGGTCTCCAATACCAACAGCGTCGTCTACCTGTTCGGCAACGGCACCGGCACCACCGGCGACGGAACCTTCACCACCGGCGGGCTGGTGCTGACGAGCAGCCAGTTCCCGACCGCGCTCGCGCTCGGGGACTTCCAGGAAGACGGCATCGTGGATGTGGCGATCGCCTCCAGCACTTCCGACGATGAGCAGACCTATGTCGGCGAGTGCATCTCGGCGCTGTCGTCGAGCATCGCCGTGACCAGCCCCAACGGCGGCGAGGGATTCGCGATCGGCACCGAGCGCACCATCACCTGGACCCGAGGGGCCGGCGTGATGGCGGTCAACGTCGAGTTGTCGCGCGATGGCGGCCTCAACTGGGAAACACTCGCCGGCGATCTCACCGGCACGAGCTTCAACTGGACGGTGGTCGGTCCGGCGACCTCGCTGGCCCGGGTCCGCGTGAGCGACGCCAGCCTCTGGAACGCGAACGACATCAGCAACGCCAACTTCTCGATCGGCAACCCGGCAGTGACGGTCAACTCGCCGAACGGCGGCGAGACCGTGCGCACCATGGATTTCCGCACGCTCACCTGGACCAGCAACGCCGGCGGCAACGTGAAGCTCGAGGTCGCGCCGGTTGGCCAGCCGCGCCAGACCATCATCGCCTCGACCCCCAACAACGGCAGCTTCCGCTGGCTGGTGCCCAACACGCTCTCGGGGCTCGGCAAGATTTACGTCACCAGCCTCGCCTTCCCGGGCGTTGCCGACAGCAGCGACGTGCCCTTCAACTTCTGCACGCGGCTCGGCGCGCCGGCTTCGTATCCGGCCGGCAGCGTCGTGAGCGCGCTCGCCCACGGCGATGTCAACAACGACGGCATCGACGACATCGTGGCGGCAGGTTCCAGCGGCTACACGGTGATGCTCGGCAACGGCTCGGGCGGCGTCGGCACCGGACTGTTCACGCCGCAGGGAACCGTCGGCCTCTCCTTCTCGCTCGCCGCCGACGCGCTCGCCGACTTGAACGGCGACGGCATCCTCGATCTCATCGTCGCGCGCGGAACCACGCTCGGCGTGCTGCCCGGCAACGGCTCGGGTGGCGTCGGCACCGGCACGTTCGGGCCGCTCACGACGTTCCCATCGGGCAGCAGCATGACCTCGCTGATCGTGACCGATCTCAACGAAGACGGGATCGCGGACGTGGTGGCGACCGCGCCGGCGATCGACTCGATGCTGGTGTTCATCGGCCAGGGTTCGGGCGGCGTCGGCAACGGCAGCTTCGCCCCGCGCGTCGACTACCCGACCGGGGACCAGCCGCGCGACGTGGTGTGCGGCGACTTCAATCACGACGGAATTCCCGATCTGGCCGTCGCCAACCTCGGCAACAACACGATCACCGTGTTCATCGGCCAGGGCGGAGGCGGGGTCGGCAACGGGACGCTGGTTCCGTTCCAGACCGTGGCGACACTCACCGGGCCCAGCAAACTGGCGCTCGGCGACTTCGATCTCGATGGGCGGCTCGATCTAATCGCGATCAACGGCACCACGCTCAGCTTCCACAAGGGGAACGGCATCGGTCCGATCGGCGACGGCACCTTCGGCGCCGGCGCCACCGCGTCGCTGCCGCATACCGGCACCACCTGTGTCGCGGTCGCCAACTTCGACTTCGATCAGTATCCCGACCTGCTCGTCGCGGGCGGAGCCTCGAACATCGCGTCGGCGCTCCAGAACGGCGGGCTCACCACCTTCCCGTCCCTGGGCGACTTCGCGGTGGGCGCCAAACCCACCGCGATCATCACCGGCGACTTCAATCAGGATGGCGCGCTCGATATCGCCACCTCACAGCAGGGAAGCAACGACGTGAGCGTGGTGCTGGGCAACGACTGCGACCCCAGCTTCCCCGGCTCGCTGATCACCGTGACCAGCCCGAATGGTGGCGAGACGCTGCCGATCGGCGTCGCGCGCAGCATCACCTTCACGCGCGATCCCGAAGCCACGGAAGTGGACGTCGAGCTTTCGCGCGATAACGGTCGCCACTGGCAGTCCATCGCTCACGCCATCTCCGACAACGCTTTCACCTGGAACGTGGTCGGCCCGGCCACCGACTCGGCGCTGGTGCGCGTCCACGACAGCGCCGTCCCCACCTGGTCGGACGTGAGCGACGCGCCGTTCCACATCGGCGTCTCGACCACCGCCGTTCGCGATGGCGTGAAACCGGTCGCGGCCTCATTCTCCCGCCCCTGGCCGAATCCGACCCGCGGCGAGGTGCGCTTCGAGCTGGCGCTTCCCCACGATGCCGAGGTGAGCGTGGACGTCTACGACGTGAACGGGCGCCACGTGAGCTCGCTGGCCAGCGGAGC
>DATKAB010000093.1 GCA_035498555.1 Candidatus Sulfotelmatobacter sp. | reverse complement strand
AGAGCGGCGCCGCCGAACTGGCGCGCGAGCTGGCGGCGCACGGCACGCGGCTGTTGGCGAGCGGCGGCACCGCGACCCACCTGCGCGCGGCCGGTGTCGAGGTCACCCCGGTGGAAAGCGTCACCGGCGCGGCCGAGCTGCTCGGGGGCCGGGTGAAGACGCTGCATCCGCGGATCCACGCCGGAATCCTCGCGCGGCGAAACGATCCCACGCACGCGGCACAGCTCGAGAAGGAGGGGATCGAGCCGATCGATCTGGTATGCGTCTCGCTCTATCCGTTCGAGGAGCGGGCCGCGAAGCTCGACGAGCCGCAGGCGGTCGAGGAGATCGACATCGGCGGCGTGGCGCTGCTACGCGGCGCGGCCAAGAACTTCGCGCACGTCGTGGTGCTCCACGACCCCCAGCAATACGCGGAAGCGCTCGCCGCCTATCGCGCGGGCGGGCCGTCGCTCGAGCAACGGCGGCGCTGGGCGCTCGCGGTGTTCGCGCGCACCGCGAGCTACGACGCGGCGATCGCCGGGGAGCTCGAACGGCGCTCCGGGATAGCCGGCGCCAACGAGCCGCCCGCGATTCACGTGCTGGCGCTCGAGCGGGTGCGCCCGCTCCGCTACGGCGAGAATCCGCACCAGGCCGGCGCGCTCTACGCGCGTCTCGGCGAGAAGGCGAGACTCGACGCCTGGAAGGAGGGCAAGGAGCTCTCCTACAACAATCTGCTCGACCTCGAGGCGGCGGTGCGGATCGCGGCGAGCTTCGACTCGACGGCCTGCGTGATCGTCAAGCACAACGAACCGTGCGGCGCGGCGGTCGCGCCCACCGTGCTCGAGGCGTGGCGCGCGGCGCGCCGGTCGGACGAGTTGTCGGCGTTCGGCGGCGTGGTGGCGTTTAACCGGCCGCTCGACGCCGCGACCGCCGCCGAGATGGCGACAATGTTCCTCGAATGCGTTGCGGCTCCCGAGGTGGCAGCCGGCGTCGAAGCCGCGTTCCAGGCCCGGAAGGGACTGCGACTTGTGCGCCTCGCCTCATCTGATCTGGCAGCCGCGGACGAGTGGCAGACGCGGCTGGTCGGGCGCTGGGCGTTGTTGCAGAGGGAAGCGCCGGGTCCCGCGCCGGAGTGGCGGGTGGTGACGAAGCGCGCGCCAACCGACTTGGAGCTGCGCGGCCTCTCCTTCGCGTGGCCGATCGCTTCGGCGGCGCGATCGAACGCGATCGCGATCGCGCGTGGCGAAGCGCTGATCGGCCTCGGCTCGGGGCAGACCTCGCGGGTGGACGCCGTGGACCTGGCGCTGATGAAGGCGCGGCGCAGCGGACACGAGCTTGCGGGCACCGCGCTCGCCAGCGATGGCTTCTTCCCGTTCCCGGATGGCGTGACTCACGCTGCCGAGGCGGGCATCACCGCGATCGTTCAGCCCGGCGGTTCGGTCAAGGACGCCGAGGTGATCGCGGAGGCCGACGAAAAAGGGATGGCGATGATGTTCACCGATCGGCGGAGTTTCCGGCATTGACCATGACCCAGGATCCGCCGGCCGCCGTGAAACGCGCGCGGAGCCGAACCGCGCGAGGCACGCGAGCCACTCCCGCGCCGGTGCTGATCCTCGATTTCGGCTCGCAGTACACCCAGCTGATCGCACGGCGCGTGCGCGAGCTCGGCGTCTACTCCGAGATCGTGCCGGGAACCACGCCGCTCGAAGCGATCGCCGACCAGAAGCCGGCGGCGCTGATCCTCGGCGGCTCGCCCGCCAGCGGCTACCGGGCCGAGGCGCCGCTGCCCGATCCGCGCATCTACGAGCTCGGGAAGCCGCTGCTCGGGATCTGCTACGGGCTCCAGGCCACGGCGCAGGTGACCGGCGGCTCGCTCGCCAGGGCGAAGCACGCCGAGTACGGCACCGCCACCTTCATCCGCGACGAAGCGTCGCCGCTGTTCGACAAAGTGCCGAAGCGTTTCCGCGCCTGGATGAGCCACGGCGACGAGGTCCAGTCGCTGGGCCCCGGCTGGCGGCGCGTCGCGCACACTTCCAACTGCGCGTTCGCCGCGGCGCGGCACGAAACGCTGCCGTTTCATCTCATCCAATTCCATCCCGAGGTGGTGCACTCGCCGTATGGTCGCCAGGTGCTCTCCAATTTCCTGTTCAAGATCGCGAAGCTGAAACCCAACTGGAGCATGTCGGGTTTTCTCTCGCGCACCGTGAAGGAGATCCGCGAGCGGGTCGGCGCCCGCGGCCACATCCTGTGCGGGCTGTCGGGCGGCGTGGACTCGAGCGTGGTGGCGACGCTCTGCCACCGCGCGGTCGGCAAACGTCTCACCTGCGTGCTGGTGGATCACGGTCTGATGCGCGAGAACGAGGCGGAGGAAGTGCGGCGCGAGCTGGGGGAGAAGCGCGGGCTGAACCTCCGGGTGATCGACGGGCGCCAGCGCTTTCTCTCGAAGCTCGAAGGCGTCACCGATCCCGAGCAGAAGAGGAAGATCATCGGCGCCGAATTCATCGCGGTGTTCGAGGAGGAAGCGAGGAAGATCGGCCCGGTCGAGTTCCTGGCGCAGGGAACCCTCTACCCCGATGTGATCGAGAGCGCTTCGGCCGGACACGGCTCGCAGGTCATCAAGACGCATCACAACGTCGGAGGATTGCCCGAGCACATGAGGCTGTCCTTGATCGAACCGCTGCGCTGGTTGTTTAAGGACGAGGTGCGAGCGCTGGGGCGCGAACTGCGGCTCCCCGATCATCTGGTGGACCGTCATCCGTTCCCGGGGCCCGGGCTGGCGGTGCGGATCCTCGGCGCCGTGAACGAGCCCGACCTCGCGATCGTGCGGCGCGCCGACGCGATCTTCATCGAGGAGCTGCGCCGCGCCAACTGGTACCAGCGCACCTGGCAGGCCTTCGCGGTGCTTCTGCCGGTCTCGACGGTCGGCGTGAAGGGCGACGAGCGCTCTTACGAGAAGGTGATCGCGCTCCGCGCCGTGGACAGCGTGGACGGGATGACCGCCGACTGGACGCGGCTGCCGGCGAGTCTGTTGGCGCGCGCGGCGAGTCGGATCGCCAACGAGGTGCGCGGCGTCAACCGCGTGGTGTTCGATTGCACCAGCAAACCCCCGGCGACCATCGAGTGGGAGTGAGCGGGCGTTGCTGAGCGCGCGAGCCACGCCAGGGATTCGGCGCCGGCTCGCGGCGGCGTTGTGCGTGTCGCTGGTGTGGGGATGCGCGGCGAGCCGGCCGGGCGTGAAACCCGCTGCGCCGATCGCGGGAAAGGCGCCGGCGGACACGGTCAGGCCCGTCCCTCCGTTCGTACCGCGGACATTCGACTGGGATGGCACCGGGCCTCCCCGGCGCATCGGCGGCCGGATCGAATGGCGTCCTCAGCTCCCGGCGATTCCGCAGTGGGCGGAGTCTGGAGCCGGGGATGGCGAGACAGGTCGGCCGCTGGCGCTGGACAGTCTGGAGCTGTGGCGACTGCGCACCTCCCGGCCGCTCGTCCGCGAGCCCGCGTTGCTGCGCATGAGCGCGCTGCTCGCGCAGCGCGGCGACACTGCGGGCGCCGACTCGGCGCTCGCGGTTCCCGATCTCGCGCGCTCGATCTGGGCGTGGGACGCGCTGCAGGCGCGCGAGCGGCTGGCGCTCGCGCGCGGGGACACCATCGGGGCCGACTCGATGCTGACGACCGCCGACACGAAAGACTGGCTGGACACCGAGCGCGCGAACTGGACCGCCGAGGCGGCAAGGATCGCAGCGCTCCGCGCCGATACCACGCGTGCCCTCGATCAGGCCCGCGCTGCGATGCGCCGCTATCCCGCGTTGCCGGGAGCCTCGACGGCCCTGCGCCTTGCCGAGAGCATCCAGGCGGCGCGCCACGACTCGCTGAGTTACACGGACGCGCGTTCCGCAGCCGAAGTCGAAGCTCTGCGCGGCAGTTTCGGGGCGGCGACGCGGCGCCTCGCCGCGCGCCTGCCCTCCGCCGAGCGCGACCAGCGCGCGGGCCTGGCGCTGCGCACCGCCCAGGTCGGGCGCCGCGCCCGGCTGTTCGACACCGCGCGTGCCTCGGCGATCGCCGCCTATCGCACCGCGTCCGACACGGCCACGAGAGCGCTCGCCCTGCTGGAGCGCGCGCGCATCCAGCGCGACGCGCGCTTCTCGGATTCTTCGCTGGTGACGTTCGCGCGTGTCGCCGCGCTCGCTCCCGCGGGGGAGACGCGCGGCGTCGCCCTGTGGGAGCGGGCCCGCGAGCTGCAGGACGCCGGCAAGTTCGGGGACGCCGCGAAGGCGTTCGAGCGCGCACGCGCCGCGGGCAGCCGCCGGGACGAGTCGCGTTTTCTCTCGGGCCTGATGTGGTTCGCCGCCGGGAAGCCCGACGCCGCGCTCGGCGAATGGGCGCGCGACACGCTCGAGTCGGCCCGCTTCTGGCGTGGGGTGGCGCTTCGCCAGCGACACGACCCGCGAGGAGAGAAGTTGCTCCGAGCGCTCGCCGAACTTCCCGGCTACCAGTTCTATCGCGCCGCGGCGCGCGACACGCTGGGATTGCGGGGTCGGGGCGACTCGATCGAAGTCGCGGCGCCGACGATGAACGATTTCCGTGAGCGCTCGAGGGAGTTGGCGGAGGCCGGGATGCTCGACGAAGTCATGCGCCTGGACGCGCGCTGGCTCGCGCGCGACCCGCGTGTCTCCGCCGCGCGCGATTCGTCGCTGCCGAGCGACGCATTGATCGGCGCCGAGCTCGGCTGGAGCTTCAGCCGACCCTGGCTCACCGCCTCGCTCGCCCTTCAAGCGTCACGTGAAGCAGAGGTCCTGCCCGTGGATCGGCAATGGACCTATGTTCCCTGGGCCTACCCGCCGGCCTTCGACTCGCTGGTGGTCGCGACCGCCGACACCATGAAGCTCGAGCCGGCGTTGCTGTGGGCGACGATGCGGCAGGAGAGCCGGTTCGATCCCCAGGCCCGCTCGACCAGCAACGCGGTCGGCCTGATGCAGTTGCTGCTCCCAGCGGCGCAGGACGCGGCGCGCTGGAATCACGAGCCGAAGCCCATCGATGACACGCCGCTGCTCGATCCCGCCACCAACCTGCAGTGGGGCGCGCGCTATCTCGCGCGCCTGATCGCGCGGTTCGACGGGCACATTCCCGTGGCCCTCTCCGCCTACAACGCCGGCGCCTCGACCGTGCCGCCCTTCTGGCGCGACCTCATCGCGCACGGGGGAGAGGCGCTGTTCTGCGAGTTCGCCTCGAACGCCGATGCCCAGGACTACGCGCGGCGGATCCTCGCCTACCGGCAGGCGTACCGGGAGTTGGAACCCTACGTGGCGCGGTAGTTCAGCCCCCGAGAATCCAGCGGGAATCGCGTGACTCGCCCGCGACCGGGTGAGACCATGGTGCTCGACGAACCCGGAGGAGTACCCCATGGCCCGCTCGATCCGCACCGTCCGACTCGTCGTCGGTTCCGTCGTTCTGCTCACCGTGTTTCCGCAGCTCGCGCAAGCCCAGGCCTCGCCTTATCTCAACTGGAGCAGCTGCGCGCCGCCTTCCGGCGTTCCGCTCCAGACGTTCGCCTGCGACGGCGACACCGGCGCGCCCTTCGACCTCATCCTGACGCTGATTCCGCCCGAGACGGTCTCCAATGTCAGCAGTGCCACCGCGTTCATCGAATTCGAATCGGATCAGGCGACGCTTCCCGACTGGTGGCAGATCCAGCCGGGCGGATGCCGGGCCGATGATTTCTCGGTGGATCCGAGCCCCCCTTACCCATCGGGCTGCGTGGACGCCTGGCTCGGCCGCGCGACGATCACCGCCCAGTTCCAGACGCCCTGCGATACGCGATCCCAGGTGGTTCTCTTGCGCGCGATCGTGCCGCCGGGAGTGCCGCTCACCCTCTCGCAGGGGATTCGTTACGCGATCTTCCGCCTGCGCTTCTCGCGCGGGAACACCGGCGGCGCCGGAGCCTGCGGGGGTTGCTCGTTCTCCGCATGTTTTTGGAACGACGGAGCCGTGGTGGAGAGCGCGACCACCGGTGCCTACACCTTCGGGTCGGGCGGAACCGCGGCCAGCTGGCAGAGCGCGGTGGACTGCCGGGGCGGCGGCATCGACTTCTGCGGACCGACCTCGACCGGGCGCCCGACCTGGGGGGCGATCAAGTCGCTCTATCGTTAACGCTCGGCTCGGGGGGCACGCGGAACGTGGCGTGATACGCTCGCACCCGTGACGTCCGCCACGCCGCCCGGATCGGATCCACTCGCACCGCTGCGCTCGCGCTCGTTCCTCGCCGAAGTGCGGCGCAAGGCGATCCATCTCTCGTTTCTGCTGCTCCCGCTCGAGCTCTTGTATCCGATGCTGCCGTGGCCGCGCAGCCGCGGCGAGTTTCGCACCGTCTTCCTGCTGCTGGTGGTGGTGGCGATCGCCGCCGATCTGTTGCGACTGCACGAGCCGCGCATTCGCAATTTCATCCGCCAGTTCTTCGGCGAGATGATCCGCGAGCACGAGAAGCTGAGCCTCTTGGGCTCGACCTACCTGCTGCTGGCGGCGCTGCTGGCGATCGAGATCTTCTCGCAGCCGGTGGCGGCAGCTGCGATCGGCTTCACGGTGGTGGGAGACACCTTTGCGGCGATCGTCGGCACCGCCTACGGGCGGACGCGCGTGTTCCGAAAATCGCTCGAAGGGTTTCTCGGCGGGCTCGCGGCGTGTCTCGCCTGGGCGTCATTCCTGGCCCTCGCCGGGCACCTGCCGTGGGGGGTGGCGATCGCCGGGGCGCTGGTCGCAAGTGCGGTCGAACTCCTGCCGATACCTCTGGATGACAACCTGGGCATGACGCTGTTCTCCGGCTACGCGATGAAGCTCCTCATGCCCCATCCCTGATTCCTTCGCGGGCGGAGGGCCACCGATGAGCGGGAAGCGCGGCGAGGAACCGTCGGTGGCGTTCGCCGCTCAATTGGACGCCGCACGATCCCTCGCCCAGGCCGGGAATCCAGCCGCCGCCATCGAGGCCATCGAGGCCGCCCTGGAGAGTGCCTCCGCGCCCTCCGAGCGCGCGTCCGCGGCCAACGCGCTGGCCGACGTCGCCACCGCCTGCGAGCGCGCGCGCGACTACGCCACCGCCGAACGCGCCCTCGATCGCGCCACCCGGGCCCGGGGTGATTTCGCCGACCTCCAGTGCCGCCACGCGCGCGCGCTGCTTCGTCTCGATCGCCGGCGGGAGGCACGCCGGGCGCTCGAGCGCGCGCTCAAGCTCCAGCCCCGATTCGTCGAGGCGCGGCTCGATCGCGCGTTGCTCGACGCGCGCGAGGGGAACGTCGGCGAGGCTCTCGATGTGTTGCGGACGCTGGCGCGGGAGGGCGCGCTCGATGAGCCTCAAACCTTTCAGCTCGGCATCCAGAGTCTCGAGCGCGGCGACTGGGACGAGGCGGATTCGCTGCTCAGACGGTCGTTGCAAGTGGCCGAGCCGGGGCTTGCCGAGGCGATCACCGAGGTGCGCACGCGGCTGGCCAACGACGACGCCACCGGAGCCGCAGAGCAGCTCACGCGTCTACTCGAACGGCATCCGGCCTATCCCGACCTCCACGCCCTGCTCGGCGCCATCGAGCTGCAGCGCGGACATCCCGACGACGCGATGAGCGCGCTGGCGCGCGCGATCGAGCTGAACCCGGACTTCCACGACGCCCGCGCGCTGCTGGCGCGCTCGCTCGAGGCGCTCGGAGCGTTCTCGGCCGCGGCGGAGCAAGCGGCGCTGGTGCTCGAGCACGACCCCGAGCACGCGGTGGCCCGCGAAATCGACGCCCGCTGGTCGGGCCGGCGCGCGAAGCTGCGCGCCCGACGTCCCGGCGAGGGTTGAGCGACGTGCGCGGCCACGCCGCGGGATCCGACCGTCACTTTTTTCCAGGACGGAAACACTTTCGTCATTCCTTGCTTGACCCCGCCCCAGGGGCCGGCGCACTCTCGCTCGCGGCTCCGGACCGGTCCGAGCAGAACCTTGGTACCAGGGAGGACCACCATGGCGCGTGGCACCGTCACGTGGTTCAACGATCGCAAGGGTTACGGATTCATCTCGGCCGAAGGACAGCAGGACGTCTTCGTCCACCATGCTTCGATCGAGGGCAGCGGCTTCCGCACGCTGCACGCGGGCGAGCAAGTCGAATTCGACATCAAGAACAGTGAAAGGGGCGCGGAGGCGGCTCACGTCATTCGTATCTGAACGCTAACGCCAGTCCGGAGCGCGCGGCCCGATGCTTCGCATCGGGCCGCGACGCTTGTGGCGCCGACGGCATCTCAACGCTGGTGCTCGGAAGATTGCGGTTACATCGACGCCAGGGATTGGGCCGGAACGATCTGCCCCGTATTCTACCTTCCTGGCTGCAACAGATTTGCTGGCTTGGCTTTCCGGGGTCAAACTGCAATCTTCAGAGCATGACTCATCCAATGCCCCGCCGGCGGGCCTCCGTCCTCGGATTCCCGCCCCGCCGCCCCCTCGCTTGACATAGCCCCTATCCTGCAGAGGCCCATGTTCGAGAACTTTCTCAAGTCTGTCTTTGGCTCCAAGCACGACCGAGACGTCCGCCGGGTGGCCCCGCTGGTGGACGAGATCAACCGTTTCGCCGAGGAATACAAGTCCCTGACAGACGAGGGGCTGCGGGAGAAGACCGCCGAATTCAGGCAGCGGCTCGCCGGGGAGGCCACGCCGGAGGACCTGCTCCCCGAGGCCTTCGCCGCGGTCAAGGACGCGTGTCGGAGGCTGTGCGGGCGGACCTGGCCGGTGGTCGGCATCGACGTGACGTGGGAGATGATCCCCTACGACGTCCAGTTGATCGGCGGGATCATGCTCCACGAGGGCAAGATCGCCGAGATGGCGACCGGCGAGGGCAAAACCCTCGTCGCCACCATGCCGCTCTACCTCAACGCGCTGGCGGGCAAGGGGGCCCATCTGGTCACGGTCAACGACTATCTGGCCCGGCGCGACTCCGAGTGGATGGGGGAGATCTACAAGCTGCTGGGGCTCACGGTGGGCTGCATCCAGACCGGGATGGACTCGGCGATGCGCCGCCGGCAGTACGAGGCCGACGTCACCTACGGGACCAACAACGAGTTCGGCTTCGACTACCTGCGCGACAACATGGCCGATCGGCCTCAGTTCCGGGTTCAGCGCGGCTTCCACTACGCGATCGTCGACGAAGTGGACTCGGTGCTGATCGATGAGGCGCGCACGCCGCTCATCATCTCCGGCCCGGTCGAGCACAGCGACCAGGCGTTCGACGAGCTGAAGCCGCTGGTCGATCGCGTCGTCAAGGCGCAGACCCAGTGGGCGACCGGCGTGATCGCCGAGGCCGAGCGGTTGATGGGAAGCCCCGACGAGAAGGAGCAGGAATACGATCTGGGATTGAAGCTGCTCCAGGTGCAGCGCTCGGCGCCGCGGCACAAGCGTTTCGTCAAGCTGCTCTCCGAGCATCCCGGCGCCAAGAAGTTGATCACGCGGGTCGAGCTCGACTACTTGCGCGACAAGCGCATGCACGAGATCGACGACCAGTTGTTCTTCGCGATCGACGAGAAGGCGCGCAACGTGGACCTGCTCGAGAAGGGCCGCGAGATGATGTCGCCGCAGGACCCCGAGCGCTTCGTGGTGCCCGATCTCACCGCGCAGCTCTCCGAGCTCGAGGGCCGCGAGGATCTCGAGGGCGAAGCGAAGGTCAAGGAGCGGGACGCCATCTATCGCGCCTACGCCGTCAAGAACGAGCGCATCCACAACATCCAGGCGCTGCTGAAGGCCTACACGCTCTATGAGAAGGACGTCGAGTACGTGGTGCAGGACGGCAAGGTGATGATCGTCGACGAGTTCACCGGACGCCTGATGCCCGGACGGCGCTATTCCGATGGGCTCCACCAGGCGATCGAGGCCAAGGAGGGCGTGCGAGTCGAAGGCGAGACCCAGACGCTCGCCACCATCACGCTGCAGAACTTCTTCCGGATGTACGACAAGCTCGCGGGCATGACCGGCACCGCCGAGACCGAGGCCCGCGAGTTCTGGGAGATCTACAAGCTCGACGTGTCCGTGATCCCCACGCATCGGAAGGTGGTGCGCAAGGACATGGACGACGTCGTATTCCGCACCAAGCGCGAGAAGTACAACTCGGTGATCGACGAGATCGCCGAGTTGCACCAGAAGGGGCAGCCGACCCTGGTGGGCACCATTAGCGTCGAGGTGAGCGAGCTCCTGAGCCGCATGCTCAAGCGGCGCGGGATCCCCCACAACGTGCTCAACGCCAAGCACCATCAACGCGAGGCCGAGATCGTGGCCTCGGCCGGCCAGCGCGGAGCGGTGACGATCGCCACCAACATGGCCGGCCGCGGCACCGACATCAAGCTCGGGCAGGGCGTGCCCGATCTCGGCGGACTGCAGATCATCGGCACCGAACGGCACGAGTCGCGCCGCATCGACCGCCAGCTGCGTGGCCGCGCCGGCCGGCAGGGCGATCCCGGCGCCTCGCGGTTCTATCTCTCGCTCGAGGACGACCTGATGCGCCTGTTCGGCTCCGAGCGCCTCTCGGGGCTGATGCAGCGCATGGGCGTTCAGGAAGGCGAAGTCATCGAGCACCCGTGGGTGACCGGGGCGATCGGGAACGCGCAGAAGCGCGTCGAGGCGCACAACTTCGACATTCGCAAGCATCTGCTCGAGTACGACGACGTCATGAACCAGCAGCGCACCGTGGTCTACGATTTGCGCAACAAGGCGCTGTCGAGCGAGGACATGAGCGAGACCGTGCTCGAGGCGATCGGCGAGAGCGTCCGCGAGCGCGCGGAAAAGACCACCTCCGAAGCGCCGGCCCCCGAGTGGAACCTGCGCGGGCTGGCCGACGAGCTGTCCTATCTGCTGATGTCTCCGATCGCGCCGGCGGAGCTCGAGGCCACCGGCGCCGAAGAGCTGATCGGGAAGGCGCAGGCGCTGGGCGAGAAGGCCTATCGCGGGCGCGAGGCCGAGTTCACGGCGCCGCTGATGCGCGGGCTCGAACGGCACGTGTATCTCATGACGCTCGACGAACACTGGCGCGACCATCTCTACGAGCTCGATCACCTGAAGGGCGGCATCGGGCTACGCGCCTACGGCCAGCGCGACCCGCTGATCGAGTACAAGAAGGAAGCCTTCTCGATGTTCGAGACGCTGCTGCGCGAGACGCGCGAGGAGTTCGTGCAGCGCCTGTTCCGGGTTCAGCTGGCGCCGGAGGCCGAGAGCGTGATCCAGCGGGCGCCGCGCGCGCCGCGCCAGATCGTGGCGCAGCATGCCGAAGCTCAGGGCTTCCCGGCCGGCGCCTCGGCGGAAGCGCCCGAGCGACCCGCGCTCAGCGCCACCGCGGTGGCGGCGCCGGTGCAGGCCGGGCCGCGCGTCGGGCGCAACGATCCGTGCCCGTGCGGCAGCGGCAAGAAATACAAGAAGTGCCACATGCTGATCGACCAGGGCGTGGAGAGCGGTCGATGAGCGGCGCGCGGCGGGGTGACGGCGTGTTGCGCGCGGTCCGACTGCTGGCCGAACAGCTCGAGGCCTATCTGGAGGGCGACGAGCTCGCCTTCGAGGCGCTGGGCGAGCGCTTCGAGGAGGCCGGGCTCGACGGCGACGAGCTGCACGGGGCGCTCCAGCTGCTGCGCAGCTTCAATGCCGAGGCGGTGGCGCCCGATTTCGGGGGGCTGGCTCAGCCCGGGCGCGCCGCGCATCGCGTGCTGAGCAGCGAGGAGCGCGCGACGCTGAGCCCCGAGGCCTGGGGGTTCCTGCTCGACCTGCGCCGGCGTGGCACGCTCGACGCCGCCCAGTTCGAGCGGGTGCTCGATCATTTGAACGGCACCGGCATCCGGCCGGTGGATCTGGAGCTGGCCCGCGAGGTCGCGGTCCGGGTGGCGCTCCGCGTGGACGAGGAGAGCGGCCTGTTCATGCCGCAACTGGACGTTGACCGCACGCACTGATCCCAGTTCGAGGAGGAAGAAGCCGGCGCCGAAGAAGGGCGCCCGCGAACCCTTGCCCTCGGAACCGGTGACGCCGGCGGAGGAGTCGCCGAAGCCCTTGGCCAGGAAGTCCGCCGCAAAGAAGCCGGCGCGCGCGACTCGCGCGAAGAAGTCCGCCGAGGGCGCGGATGGCGAGGCGGAAGTCCGCGTCGGGCGCGCCAGGACTCTGGTGGTGGTGGAGTCGCCGGCAAAATCGCGCACGCTCAACAAGTTCCTCGGGCGCGACTACACCGTGCTGGCCTCCAACGGCCACGTCATGGACTTGCCGAAGAGCCAGCTCGGCGTTGACATCGACAACGACTTCGAGCCCGAGTACGTGCCGATCCGCGACAAGAATCAGGCACTCGCGCGCATTCAGTCGGCCGCGAAGCAGGTCGAGCGCGTCTATCTCGCGCCCGACCCCGACCGCGAGGGCGAGGCCATCGCCTGGCACCTGGCGGGCGCGATCGCCGCCGCCAGGCGCCCGGTCCAACGCCTGACCTTCAACGAGATCACGCAGCGCGCGGTGCAGGAGGCCATCAAGAATCCGCGCGACATCGACATGAATCTGGTGAACGCGCAGCAGGCACGGCGCGTGCTCGACCGGCTGGTGGGCTACAAGGTCAGCCCGTTCGTGTGGAGCACGGTCAAGTACGGCCTGTCCGCCGGCCGCGTTCAGAGCGTGGCCCTGCGGCTGATCTGCGAGCGCGAGGAAGAGATCGCGAAGTTCGTCCCCGAGGAGTACTGGACCATCGAGGTCGACTACCAGACCGAGGGCGCGAATCCCGAGCGCTTCACCGCGCGGCTGGTGAGGGTCGGTGAGGACGAACTGGAACAAGGGCAGCTCCGCGGCGCCGACTGCGCGGCTCGGGCCGGGCAGCTCGCCGAGGAGCTGAGGAGCGCGAGTTCGCAGATCGCCTCGATCGAGGTGAAGCCGCGGCTCGAGCATCCCAAGCCGCCGTTCATCACCAGCACGCTCCAGCAAACCGCCTCCAACCGGTACGGCTTCACCAGCCAGCGCACCATGCAGATCGCCCAGAAACTCTACGAGGGAATCGACCTCGGCCCGCAGGGCAGCGTGGGGCTCATCACCTACATGCGCACCGATTCGCCGCGTCTCGCCGGCGAAGCGATCGCCGAAATGCGCCAGTGGCTGGGCGAGCACCTCGGCGCCGACTACGTGCACGAGAGCCCACGACAGTTCAAGGGCAAGAAGTCGGCGCAGGACGCCCACGAGGCGATTCGGCCGACCTCGGCGGCGCGCACGCCCGATCTGCTCAAGCGCCACCTCACCGAGGAGCAGTACCGGATCTACGACCTGATCTGGAAGCGTGCGCTGGCCTCGCAGGCCGCGCCCGCGCAGTACGATGCGACCACCGTCGAGATCGAGGCCGGGCGCCTCGGGCTCCGCGCCACCGGACGCGTGCTCAAGTTCGCGGGCTTCCAGAAGCTCTACGGATTCGACGAAGAGGACGATGCCACCGAGTCGCGTCTGCCGGCGCTCGAGGTCGGCGCGCGGCTCCAGGTGTCGAGCGTGCCGGTCAGCGCCCCGAAGGAAGGGGAGGCGCCCGCGGCGCCGCTGCGCCCCGAGCAGCACTTCACCAAGCCACCCGCGCGCTACACCGACGCCTCGCTGGTCAAGGCGCTGGAAGAGGAGAACATCGGCCGCCCGAGCACCTACGCGACCATCGTCTCGACCATCACCAAGCGCGACTACGTCGAGCGCGAGGGGCGCTCGCTCAAGCCCACCGATCTCGGCATGGTGGTGACTCGGCTGCTGGTCGAGAACTTCCCCGATGTGTTCAACGTCGAGTTCACCGCCGGCATGGAGGAAGAGCTCGACGAGGTCGAAGAGGGGAAGCAGGAGTGGCATCAGGTGGTGCGCGACCTGTGGACACCGCTCAGCCGGGACCTCGAAAAGGCCAAGGGCTCGATCAAGCAGCTCAAGGCCAAGCTGCAGGAGAAGACCGACATTCCGTGCCCGAACTGCGGGCGCATGCTGGTCAAGAAGTTCGGGCGCAACGGGGCGTTCCTGGCCTGCCCGGGATATCCCGAGTGCAAGTACACGCAGCCGCTCGACGCCTCGGAGCTGCCGGTGCCGGTGCCCGGCACCTGCCCCAAGTGCGGCTCGGGACTGGTGGCGCGCAACGGTCCCTATGGTCGCTACATTCACTGTTCGCGGCGACCGGAATGCGACTACACCGCGCCCTACACGCTCGGCGTCACCTGTCCGGAGTGCGGCAAGGGCGAGATCGCCGAGAAGCGCAGCCGCAAGGGCAAGACTTTCTTTTCGTGCACGCGATATCCCGAGTGCAAGTTCGCTCTGTGGGATCGCCCGCGGCCGATTCCCTGCCCCAATTGCAAGGCGCCGTTCCTGGTCGAGAAGAACTCCAAGGCCGGAACGCGGCTCCAGTGCCTCAAGTGCAAGTCGAAGTTCGCGCCGGAAGCCGTCGGTGCGTGAAGCTCTCGAGCGCTTTCTCGACGAACTGGCGGCGCAACGCCGCGCCTCGCCGCACACGCTGACCGCCTACCGGCGCGACATCGAGCGGGTGCTCGACGGACTCGCCGGTGAAGGGAATCCGGTTTCGCCCGCGCAGTGGAACCGAGCCGCGCTCGAGCACGCCATGCGCGAGCTGTATCGCGCCCGGCTCGCCGCCTCGAGCACCGCGCGCGCCCTGGCCGCCTGGCGCAGCTTCTCGCGCTTCTGCGTGCGGCGCGGCGTGCTCGACCGAGATCCGGCGCGCGAACTGACCTTCCCGCGCCTGCCGCGGCGCCTGCCGCGCACCATTCCCTCGCTCGACCTGAACGCCGCGCTCGATCGGCTCGATCGCGACGACCCTCGATCGGTGCGCGATCGCGCCCTGCTCGAAGTGATGTACTCGTCCGGCCTCCGCCTCGCCGAGCTGGTGGGGCTGAACCATGGCGATCTCGACTCGAAGGCCGGCGTGCTGCGGGTGCGGGGCAAGGGGCGGCGGGAGCGCGTCGTTCCGATCGGCGAGCCGGCGCTGGCGGCGCTCGCGGAGCATCTCGCGAGCCGCGCGGTGCACGAACGCCGCGCCGAGCAGCCGATCTTCGTGAACGCGCGGGGCGGACGGCTGTCCGGACGCACCGTGCAGCGCGTCACCGCGCACCGGCTCGGCCGGATCGCGGCCGGCCTCGGCGTGAGCCCGCATGCGTTGCGCCATTCGTTCGCGAGCCACCTGCTCGATGGTGGCGCCGACCTGCGCGCGATCCAGGAATTGCTCGGCCACCGCTCGCTGGCCAGCACTCAGGTCTACACGCACGTTTCCGTGGCGCGGCTCAGGAAGGCCTACCGCCAGGCCCATCCAAGGGCCTGAGCCGTGGCCAGAAGCCCGACTGCCGCGTGGCTCGCGCTCGTGGCCTTGCTGCTCGCCGGCTGCGCCAAGAAGGGGCCGCCCTCCGGCGGACCGCCCGATTTCACGCCGCCGCGCGTCATCGCCACCACTCCCGATTCCGGGGCCTCCGGCATCTCGCGCAAGCCGCGGCTCACCATCTCCTTCAGCGAGGCGATGGAGCCGCGCTCGACCGACGACGCGGTGTCGCTCGCGCCGCGCGTGCCGATCCGCAATCGCTCGTGGAGTGGGCGCACGCTCTCCCTGACGCTCGCCGAATCGCTGCAGGCCGAGAAGACCTATACGCTGTTCCTCGGCGACGCGGCGCATGACCGTCACGGCAACGCGCTAGTGGGTGGTGCCGCCGTGGTGTTCAGCACCGGCGACTCGTTCCCGCGCGGCCGCATCGAAGGGAGCGTGGATGCACGCGGATTCGAAGCTTCAGGCACCTACCTGTGGTGCTACGACGCGCTCTCGGGCCACGTGCCCGACAGCACCGCGCGCGATTTCCAGGCCATCGGCATCGCCGGACCGAAGGGCCAGTTCCGCATCGACGGGCTGCGCGTTCCCGGCAGCTATCGGGTGTGGGCGTTCGCGGATCTCAACACCAACCACTCGTTCGAGCCCGAAACCGACATCCTGGCCCCGGCCGACACCACGTTCGCGCTGACTCCGGACCAACCGGTGGCGCGCAACATCGTGCTGCGCGTCACCAACCCGCGCGCTCCGGGTCGCGTGCGCGGCGCGGTGGTCGACACGCTGCAGGACAGCCTCGGCGTGCTGCGCGTGCTGGCCAGCGCCGAGTCGGATTCGCTGCAGCGCGTGCCGGGCACGGTGGATGCGAAGGGGGGCTTCGACATCACCTTGAAGCCCGGGTTGTGGCGGATCACGGCATTTCGTGACCACGACAAGAACGGCATCTGGCGGCCGAGCACCGAGCCGGTCAGCCAGACCGAGACCGTGCGCATCGAGCCGGCCGCCGACGTCACCAATGTGGTGCTGGTGCTCCGTCGCGCGAGCGGGGTACCCTGAGCGCGTGGAACTTCCTTTCCTCAAGATGCACGGGGCCGCCAACGATTTCGTGGTGCTGGATCGGCTCGGCTCGAAAGCGCCTCAGCCCTCGGCCGAACAGATGCGGCAGTGGTGCGATCGCCGCCGCGGCATCGGCGCCGACGGCGTGCTGCTGCTGGAGTCCGACCCCGAGCTCGACTTCCGTATGCGGTACTTCAATGCCGATGGCGGGTCGGCCGAGTACTGCGGCAATGGCGCGCGGTGCCTGGCGTGCCTGGCGCTGGAGCTGGGTCTCGGCCGCGGTGGCGAAGTGCGATTCCGCACCGACATCGGCGTCCAGAGCGCGCGCCAGGTCGCCGAGCATCGCTACGAGGTGCGTTTCGGGCGGGTGGCGCGGCCCGAGCGCCGCGAGGACCTGGCCGCGGCCGGGCGCCGATTCTCCGGGTGGTGGGTGCAGGCCGGCGTTCCCCATCTGGTGATCGAGGTCGACCGGGTGAGCGAGGTGCCGGTCCGCGAATGGGGAGCGGCGTTGCGCGCCCACCCGCAGTTCGGCGCCGAGGGCGCGAACGTGGACTTCGTCGAGCGCCGCGGCGTTTCCCACGTTGCCATGCGCACCTTCGAGCGCGGCGTGGAGGGGGAGACCCTGGCGTGCGGCAGCGGCGCGATCGCCTGCGGCATCACCCGGGCGATGAGCGGCGATCGCTCGCCGGTGACGGTGACCACCGCCGGCGGCGACGACCTGAGAGTTACCTGGCAGGCGACGGATGAGGACTACGAGGTCGGGCTCGAGGGCCCGGCCGAGATCGCGTTCACGGGACGGCTGCGGGTGAGCAGCGCCGTACCGCTCGTGCGCTGAGGAGGAGCGATGTTCGAAGGACTGACGGTGGCAATGGTGACGCCGTTTCGCGACGGCGAGCTGGATCTCGACTCGACCGCGCGGCTGGTGGACTACCTGATCGACGGCGGCGTTGAGGTCCTGGTGGTCTCGGGCTCGACGGGAGAGGCGGCCACCTGCTCGGTGGACGAGCGGCTGACGCTATGGAAGTTCGTCCGGGACCGGGTGAGGCGGCGGATTCCGGTGGTGGCCGGCACCGGCACCAATTCGACTTCCGAGACCATCGCGATTACGCGCCGCGCCGAGGAGCTGGGGCTGGACGGCGCGATGATCGTCACGCCCTACTACAACAAGCCCACTCCTAGGGGGCAGATCGCCCACTTCAGCGCGGTCGCGCATGCCACCCAGCTTCCGCTGATCCTCTACAACGTGCCGGGACGCACCGCGACCAACACCATGCCGGAGACCTTCGCGAGGCTCGATTCGGTTCCCAACATCGTCGCGATCAAGGAGGCTTCGGGGAGTCTCGACCAGGCCAGCGCGATTCGCGCGCGCACGAGATTCACGCTGCTCTCGGGCGACGATTCGCTCACCCTGCCGATGATCGCGGTGGGCGCCGCCGGCGTGGTGTCGGTGGCCGGCAACGTGGCGCCGCGCGAGATGCGCGCGCTCTGCGATCATGCCCGCGCCGGCCGGCTCGCCGAGGCCGAGACCGAACATCGCAAGCTCGGCCCGCTGTTCAAGGCGCTGTTCGTCGAATCGAACCCCGGACCGGTCAAGTGCCTGCTCGCTCAGCTCGGCCTGATTCGCAACGAGCTGCGCCTGCCGCTGGTGCCGGTCGAGCCGGCAACCGAGGAAGCCCTGCGCATGGCCGCCAAACACGCGGGGCTCGCGCCGGCCATGGCGAGCGGCGTGTCGGCTTGATCTCGATCGTCCTGCTCGGGGCCGCGGGCCGGATGGGTCGCGCGGTCCTCGAGGCCGCCTCGGACCAGCCCGACCTCACGATCAAGGCCCGGGTGGATCGGGCCGAGAACCACGGCGGCGGCCCCGGGGTATGGCAGGCGTCGCTGGAAGGCGTGCTCGCGCGGGGGGACGTGGTGGTCGAATTCAGCAGCCCGGCCGCCTGTCGCGAGGCGGCCCGCTCGTGCGCCGGGGTCGGCGCGGCGCTGGTTTCGGGCACGACCGGGCTCTCGGCTGACGACGAGGCGGCGGTGCGCGAGGCGTCGGGCCGGGTCGCGGTGCTCCGCGCCTCCAATTTCAGCCTGGGCGTGCTGGTGCTGCGGCGGGCGGTGCGCGCGGCGCTGGTGGCGGCGCCGCGCGGATGGGACGTCGAGATCGTCGAGCGCCACCATCGCGGCAAGGTGGACAGCCCCTCGGGCACGGCGCTCACCCTGGCCGGGGACGCAGCCGGCGAACGCGGCTGGGGACCGGAGGTCGTCCGCGCCGGTCGCTCCGGTCGAACCGGGGCGCGGCCGGTGGCGGAAATCGGCGTTTCATCGGTGCGCGGAGGGAGCTGGATCGGCGATCATGAAGTCCTGCTGGCGGGGGAGGGCGAGTGGCTCGAGCTGCGTCACGTCGCCTCGGATCGCGGCGCGTTCGCCCGCGGCGCACTCGCCGCGGCGCGGTTCGTCGCCGGCGCGAGACCCGGACTCTATTCGCTGGAGGACGTCCTGGGGCGGCCGTAGGAGGAACATCGTGAAGCGCCTCTGCACGGCCGTCGGACTCGGCCTGTGGCTGGGGCTCGCCGCCGGGACGGCGCAAGCGCAGGGCTTCGGCAAGAACAAGGTGCAGTACGACGATCTCGAGTGGGCGGTGCTCGAGAGTCCGCACCTGCGCGTCCATTTCTACGCCGAGGAAGAGAGTCTCGCGCGCCGCATCACGCCGTTCGCCGAGAGCGTGGCGGTCGAGTACGACCGGCGTTTCCGCAACCGGCCGAAGAACCACATTCCGATCCTGCTCTACTCGGCGCACTATCTCTTCCAGCAGACCAACGCCGCCGACGGCTTCATCTCCGAGGGCACCGGTGGTCTCACCGAGCTGATCAAGGGCCGGGTGCTGATCCCGCACAATGGATCGTGGGCCCGGCTCGCCTGGGTGACGCGCCACGAGCTGACCCACGCCTACATGATGGACAAGATCGGCGTGGTGATGCGCGAGCATCATCGCAACCAGAGCTATTTGCCGCCGCTGTGGTTCACGGAAGGGCTCGCGGAGTACTGCGGCACCCATTGGGACGAGGACGCGGAGGGGCTGCTGCGCGACGCGATCCTCACCCGTGAAGCGCGCCCGCTCACCAACAGCGACGACATCACCGGCACGGTGCTGATGTACAAGGAGGGCCAGTCGTTCCTGTTGTGGCTGGCCGACCGCTACGGATCGGAGAAGGTCTTCGACCTGTTCGACAACTGGGCGAGCGCCGAGGACTTCGAGACCGTCTTCCGCCTGACCTTCGGCAGCTCGCTGGTGGATCTCGACACCCAGTGGTTCACCGACATGAAGCGGCGGTACTACCCGCAAATCGTGCACTCCGCCGAGCCCGCCGAGGTGGCGAGGCGCCTGACCCGGCGCGGCGAGTACAACCTCGGGCCGCGCACGCTGCCCGGCAGCTCCTCGGACAGCCTGCTGCGCTTCTGCTACTTCCAGGCGGACGAATCGGGCATCGATCTGATCCTGAGCCAGCCGCGCCGCGACGGCACTCGCCAGTGGCTCCGCTTGATCCATTCCGGACGCACTCCCGCGTTCGAATCGTTCCACCTGTTCCTCAACCGGCCGAGTGTCTCGCGCGATGGCCTGATCGCGCTGACCGCCAAGCGGGGAGGACGCGACGCGCTGACGCTGTTCGATCCGAAGCACGGGCGCATCCTGCGGCAGGAGGGATTCGACAATCTGGTCGTGATCCACGATCCGGCGTGGGCGCCCGGCGACAGCGCGCTGATCTTTTCGGCCCAGGACTATTCCGGCCGCTCGGATCTCTACCGGGTGAGCTGGCCGGGCGGCCAGACTCAGCTCGAGCGGCTGACCAACGACGACTACGACGATCTCGAGCCCGACATCTCGCCCGACGGCCGCTGGGTGGTGTTCGCTTCGGATCGCGGCGGACGCGGCGGGCGCTACTCGCTGTTCCGGCTCTCGCTCGCCGGCGGCGTGCCCGAGCCGGTGAGCTTCCCGGACCGCGGCGAGGACCGGCAGCCGGTCTATTCGCCGGACGGCAAATGGATCGCCTTCCGTTCGACGCGCGGTGGCATCAGCGATCTGTGGGTGCGTCACGCCGAGCCCGACTCGGCGGCGCGGCGGGTGATCTCGCTGTGGGGGCCGGCCTCCGATCCCGACTGGCTCCCGAACGGATCGGGGCTGGTGTTCACCGCCCAGCACGCGATCCGATTCCAGACCTTTTCCGTGCGTTTCAAGCCCGACACGCTCGAGGTGGAGCGGGAGCCGGGCGAAACGCCTCGCCCGATGCCCTGCCCCGACCGGTTCGCGGATCTCACCAAGCCCTACGAGCGGCGCCTCGGTCTCGACCTGATCCAGAACGCGGTCTCGTTCGATCCCGCCCTGGGCAGTGCCGGCGCCGGGCAGATCGCCTTCAGCGACGTGCTGGGGAACGAACGCGTGCTGTTCGCGCTGAGCAACGACTCCGAGCGGTTCGGAAACTTCTGGGACGGCTGGGAGGGCGGCGTCACCTATCTCAACCAGGCTCGTCGCCTGAATTTCGGGGCCAGTGTGTTCCGACTCACCGAGGTCTACGACGCCGATCTCGACATCATCCGGCGGGAGAAACGCGTCGGCGTGGCCGGGATCGCCATCTATCCCTTCAGCAAGTTCACGCGCGTGGAGGCGACGCTGGTGGTGCGCCACGTCACCGATCACCTGCTGCGCAGCGGCGAGATCCAGACCGTGGATCTGGTCTCGAACTTCTTCACCTGGGCGCACGACGACACGCGCTGGACCGGTTACGGTCCGGTGCAGGGCATGCGCATGTACCTCACCGCCGGCTACACGCGCGACCTTTCGGCCGGCGACGCCGACTTCGCCACGCTGCTCGGCGAGCTGCGCCAGTACGTCCAGCCGATTCGCAACGTGGTGTTCGCCAATCGAGTGCTCGGACAGTCCAGCATGGGACCCGACGCGCAGCGCTTCTATCTCGGCTGGGACACGATCCGCGGCTACGACCGGCGCGCACTCTCCGGACTGCAGACCCTGACGGTCCAGAACGACCTGCGCTTCCCGATCCTGCGCGGGTTCACGCTCGCGGTGCCCGCGCCCTGGGAGCTCCCCACCGTGAGCGGCGGCGCGTTCGCCGATGCCTCATGGGGGTGGGACGAAGGCTTTCAGCAGCAACTCGGGAGCGCCGGATTCTCGTTCTGGGTGGGGGGTGGATTCTTCCCGGCGCTGCGCTGGAACTACGCGTGGCTGACGCACGACCTGCGTTTCTTCACGCAGCGCCCGCGCACCCAGTTCCTGATCGACTTCAACTTCTAGGCGAAGGCGCTACGGCGCGAATCGGTCGAGCGTGATCGCCACCGGATCGCGCAGGCCCTTCGCGAACAGGATCGTGGCTCCGGTTCCGGAGACGCGGGCGATCGTGCCGGTCATCACCGCCCAGGCTTCGCCGCTCACGTCCTCCACCGCCAGAGCACTCGCCCCGGGAAGGCCGGGGACGCGGAACTCCACCGAACCGTTGCGACGCAGCGCCACGACCTGCCCGGCCACCGGATCCGCGACCCAGATCCGCCCGCGCGCTTCGTCCACCGCGATGCCGAGCGGACCCTGAAAGCCGGAAACCGTGTCGACCGGCGCGCCGCTCGCAGCGAGGTGGACGACCTGGCGCGTGTCGAAGCAGCTCACCCACGCCTCGCCGTTCGAAGTGTCGACGGCGACGCGCAGGGGCGCCGAGACCGCGGTCGCGTGCAGCAGATTCCCGAGCGAGTCGAAGTGGCGCACGGTGTTGCTACGCCGCTCGCAGACCCACAGCGACTGATCGGCCGGATCGACGTCGATGCCGGCGGGAGCCTGGAGCGGCGAGATGCTGCCGGGAGTGCCGAAGGACCCATCGGGCTGGAGCTGAAACACTTCGCCGCCGAACACCGTCGACACCCAGGCCGTCCCGCGCACCGCATCGACCGCGAGGTAAGTGGGGTCGCCGAGTCCGCGAATGCTGAGCCCGCTTCCCAACCCGGGGTTGAACACCACCACCCGGCCTCCGCCTTCATCCGCGACCCACACCACATGCGAGATCGGATCCACCCGGCAGTCGGTGGGCCCAGCGAAGCCCGTGGCCTGGGTGGCCGGCTGGCGGCCGTCGGCGCTCATGCGGTAGAGGCTGAGCGTCTGATCGTCGGCCACCCACGGGATCACCGTCGAAGGCGTCGCGATGTCCTCGGAGGGAGCGCCTGAGAGCTGCCCGCCGACCACGAAGTAGAGCCGGTAGCGATAGGTGACGCCGTTCACCAATCCGAGGTCGAGGTAGCTGCTGACGCTCTGGGGCAGGATGGCGGTGAGCGGCTGGTAGTCGGCTTCGCCCTCGGCCTGGCGGAAGAGCTGGTACTCGAGCGGCTGCGTACTGCTGCCGGGGCTCCAGGTCAGGAACACCTGCGCGTTCTCGGCCAGCGCCGCGAAAGAGGGCGGACGCCCGCCGGTCGCGGCGTTGTGAGGGTCGAGGGGATTGAGACGCTCGCGGGTGCTGCAACCCGCCAGCAGCAGGCTCAGAAGCGCAAGCGCGCGACGCATGCTCCCCGCTCCCAGGCGAGCGACAGCCGCGACGAAGCCGGGGCGTGCGCGAACCGGAGGTAGATGCCGGTGACGATCAGCACCTCGCCCGAGATGAGCGAGGCGGCCGACAGCCGATCGAGCGTGACGGTCTGGTCGTAGAGCGAGGCGATTTCGCCCGGATCGGTCGCCATCAGGTACTCGTCGTAGCGGGCGTTGGCGCGATCGTGGATGACGAACGACGCGCCCACCAGTCCGGCGCCCCCGATCAGGCAGGTCCAGGAAAGCAGGTGGTGCTGCCGGGGAGGCTGCGGGAGCGGCACGACCGGGAACGGAACGGCCGCCGACTCCGGGGGAGCGGCGGCCGTCGCGAAGAGTGGCGCCTGCAGCAGAAAGGTCGCGAACAGGGCGACCAGCGGGCGCATCATGGTGGCCTCAGGCGAGCTTGGCTGCGAACTTCGCCAGACGCGCCTTGTGGCGGCTGGCGGTCTCCTTCTTGATGATACCCCGCGAGGCGGTGCGATCGAGCAGCGCCGTGGCCTTTCGATAGGCGGCCTGGGCCTCGGCGCGGGTCTTGGCCTCGCGGACCGCCTTGAGCGTTCCGCGCAGCTCGGAGCGGGCGGCGATGTTGCGGCGGCGCGACTTCTCATTGGTGACGACGCGCTTGGCCGCCGACTTGTGATGCGGCATTCCCATCCTCCTTGGACCTGAGGGTGACGTTCGGAACCGACAAAGCTACGGGGGCCTCGAAGCGCCTGTCAAGGCCGCCGCCACTATTCTTCATGCACCTGCCATTGCCGGGCACCCCGCCGGGGTGTAGTGTGGCACCTTCGCCGTATCCCCAACTGGTGCAGGGAACCTTCCCGTGAGCCCGTTGAGCGAGAAAATCGTGAATTTGCCCGCTTTGCCCGGGGTTTACTTGTTCAAGGACGCCCGGGGCCGGGTGCTCTACGTGGGCAAGGCCCGGAGTCTGGCTCAGCGCGTCCGGAACTACCTCGGGGCCGATCTCGAGCCACGGCTCGCCGAGATGGTCGAGCGGGCTCAGGACCTCGACACCATCCTCACCGCCTCCGAGCCCGAAGCGCTGCTGCTCGAGGCCACCCTGATCCGCCAGCACCGGCCCTACTACAACGTCCTGCTCAAGGACGACAAGAGCTTCCCCTACGTTCGCATCAGCGTGCAGGAGGAATTCCCGCGCCTGTCGGTGACGCGTCAGGTGAAGAGCGACGGTGCTCGCTACCTCGGACCCTATACCGACGTAAAGCGCCTGCGGCGCACGCTGCGGGAGATCCGGCGGGTATTCCCGGTGCGCACGTGTCGCAACTTCGAAGACTACCGGCGCGCCAATCGACCCTGCCTGTACTACCACATCGGACGCTGCGCGGGTCCCTGCACCACGCGCTCGGGGGTCGGCGCCGCCGAGTATCGAAGGATCGTCGACGGGTTGCTGATGTTCCTGACCGGTCGCGACCAGGACGCGACCCGCCAGCTCCGCGCCGACATGGAGGCGGCGTCCGCCAGCCGCGACTACGAGCGAGCCGCCCGCCACCGCGACCAGCTCAGGCTGCTGGAAGGCGCGCGCAAACCCCAGAGCGTGGTGTCGCCGCACGGGCGCGATGCCGACGTACTCGGGGTCGCCCGCCATGGCCGCGACGCGGCGGTGGCGGTGCTGCTGCTGCGCGGCGGTCGCGTGGTGGGGAAGGAGTCGCACCTGCTCACGCGCGGCGGCGACCGGCCCGCGAGCGAGGTGCTCGAAAGCTTCGTCGCCCAGCATTACCTGACCGGCGCGCTGGTGCCGGCCCGCGTGGTGGTCGCCGAGCGCCCGGTCTCGGCCGACGCGCTCGCCGAGGCGCTGTCGTCGCACTCGGGCCATCGCGTCGAGATCGCGGCACCGACGCGCGGTCGCGAGCACCGGCTGGTCGAGATCGCCGGACGCAACGCGGCGCACCTGCTCGAGCAGCGCGCGGCGCGAGCCGACGGCCGGCGCGCGCGCTTCTCGCCGGAGATCGTCGAGCTTCAGCGCAGGCTCGACCTGCCGAGCCCGCCGCATCGGATGATCTGCTTCGACATCTCGAACTTCGGCGCCGAGGGCGCGGTAGCGGCGGTGGTGGCCAGCGAGGACGGCCGCCCGCGCAAGGGCCTCTACCGGCGCATGCGCATCCGGCGGAGCGGCCCCGACGATTTCGCGATGATCGGGGAGGCGGTGACGCGCTATTGGACGCGGGTCGAATCGGGCGAGCTGCCGCGCCCCGATCTGGTGGTGGTCGACGGCGGCACCGGCCAGGTCAGCGCGGCGCGCGGCGCGCTCGAGCTGGCGGCCACGCGACCGGTGGCGCTGATCGGGCTGGCGAAGCGGGAAGAGACCATCGTGCGCGAGCGCGGCGGCGACCTTCGGCTGCCGCGCCGAAGCCCGGCGCTGCGCGCACTGCAGCGGCTGCGCGACGAGGCTCACCGGTTCGGGCTCACCTATCATCGCGCGCTGCGCGGCCGCTCGCGGATCGCGAGCGAGCTGGATCGCGTCTCGGGCGTCGGGCCCGCGCGCCGCGCGGCGCTGCTGCGCGCATTCGGCTCGGTGCAGGCGCTGCGCGCCGCCTCGCCGGACGAGATCGCCGAGCGCGCCGGCGTGCCTCGAGCGCTGGCGGAGCGCGTCGCCGCCGCGCTGGGGGCGGGCGGGCTCGATCCCGGCCGGAGGTCGGCGTGACGGCGGTCCGGCGCGCGACACGCGAGCGGCCGCTGGCCGAGCGGCTGGCGGGAAGTCCGTTGCTGCCGGCGATCGAGGGCTGGCTCGAAGTTCTGCGCAAGGGCCGGCGACTGAGCGAGAACACCCTGGATGCTTACCGGCGCGACGCCCTCGACTACGCGGTGTTCGCCGCCGCGCACGGTGTCGGCGAATGGCGCTCGCTCACCCGCACCGTGCTCGATGCCTACCTGGCCTCGCTCTTCAGGGCCCGTCGCGCGCGCAACACGCTGATGCGACGGCGCTCCGCGCTCGGTCGCTTCCACACGTTCCTGGTGCGGGAGGGAATCCTGCCCGCCGATTTCCTGCTCGAGCTCCCACCGGCGCGCAGCGAGCGGCGGCTGCCGGCGGCGCTCGCCCCCGACGAGATCGAGTCGCTGCTGGCGCGCGACGGCGAAGCCTCGCCGCTCGAGCTGCGCACCCGGGCGATGCTCGAGCTGGCGTACGCCTCGGGGCTGCGGGTCAGCGAACTGCTGACGCTGCAATGCGCGGGGATTCATCTCGGCGAGCAGGTGGTGACCGTGGTGGGGAAGGGCAACAAGCAGCGCCAGGTGCCGTTCGGGCGTGAGGCGGCGCGCTGGCTGCGGGCCTACCTGGAGCGTGGCCGGCCGCTGCTCGCGCCTCGGGCCCGTCACGACACGTTGTTCGTGAACGCGCGCGGCGGGCCGATGTCGCGGATGGGGTTCTGGAAACTGCTGCGCGCTCGGGCGCGGGCCGCCGGGATCTCCACTCGCGTCCATCCGCACGCGCTGCGCCACTCGTTCGCCACGCACCTGCTGCAGGGCGGGGCGGATCTGCGCGTGGTGCAGGAGCTGATGGGACACGCGAACGTCACCACCACGTCGATCTACACCCATCTCGACCGGGCGTATCTGCGGGAAGTGCACCGGGAATTCCATCCGCGCGGGAAGCGGGCGGCGGCCGGGTCAGGGGCCGCCGGGGCAAGGAGAAACGAATGAGGGGAAGTCGGTGGCTCGGGACCGGGCTGTTCCTGATGACTCTGATGGCGGCCGCCGCCGCCCACGCCGCGTGGATCGTGGTGCCGCCGCGGCCCGGGCAGATCGGGGTCGCGATCGACGGCCAGTACGGCTCGTTCCTGAGCGGGGGAGGGCTGGGCTCCGAATTCGGCGCCGGGGGAGGGTTGGGCGTGCGCGTCCGCTATCGCATGCAGTACGAGCGGGCGATCGGAATCTCGTTCGAGCGCTGCGATTACACCGTGCGGCACAACGCCGACACCACGTTCGCCGACCACACCGTGACGCTCATCAACACCGGGGCCGAGTTCTATCAATTGTTCGGCACCGAGGGCAAGACCACGCGCATGATCAGCGCGGGGTTCGGGATCACTCAGGTCAGCAAGAAGCTGAACGACGGAGAGGAGAAGCTGGGCGGAAACGATGTGGGCGACGGAGGCTTCGTGATGCTGGGAGTGGGACTCGAGCGCTTTTTCGTTCAGGCCTTCGGGCTCGATCTGAACGCGCACTACGAGCTCATCTTCCAGAATGGTTCGACGAACCAGCTGATCACGGCCTCCGCGGGACTCGTCTTCTACGCCGGGTTCTGATGAGTCCCTCGCTCCGCATCTCCTTCGAAGGCGCCGCCCGGACCGTCACCGGGTCGCGCCATCGGATCCGGTGGGGCGACAAGTCGTGGCTGTTCGATTGCGGGTTGTACCAGGGGCATCGGGATGAGGCGGAACGCGTGAATCGCAGCTTTCGGTTCGAGCCGGCGGAATTGGACGCGGTGGTGGTCTCGCACGCCCATCTCGACCACACCGGCAATCTGCCGACGCTGGTGTCGCGCGGATTCCGCGGCCCGATCTACGCCACGCCGGCCACCGTCGATCTCGCGCGGGTGATGCTTGCCGACAGCGCCTATCTCATGGAGCGAGACGTCGAGCACGTCAATCGGCACGTACACGGCCGGCCTCCGCGCCGGCCGCTCTACACCGTCGAGGACATGACGCGCACGCTGGAGTTGTTCCGCGATCCCGGCTACCACCAGCGCTGGACGCTGTTTCCCGGCGCGAGCGTCGAGGCGTTCGACGCCGGCCACATCCTGGGCTCGGCGCTCACCGTCTTCGAGTTCGACGACGCCGGCCGACGGTTCCGTCTCGGCATGAGCGGAGATCTCGGTCGCCCGCACCGGCCCATCCTGCGGGATCCCGAAGTGCATCCGGGAGTGGACGCGCTGGTGCTCGAGAGCACTTACGGCGACCGCCTCCATCCCGACGCGGCTGTCACCGAGCGCGAACTGACCGAGGTGATCCGCCGCACCGCCGAGCGGGGCGGACGGGTCATGATGCCGGCGTTCGCCGTCGGCCGCACCCAGGAAGTCGTGGTGACGATCCACGGGCTGATGACGCGCGGCGCGATTCCCAGTCTGCCGATCTACGTCGACAGTCCGATGGCGCAGAAGGCGACCGAGGTGTTTCGCCATCATCCCGAATGCTTCGACGAACCGACGCGCCGTGTCTTCAGCGAAACCCGCGGCGAACCGTTCGGCTTCGAGCGGCTTCGCTACATCGGCACGCCCGACGAGTCTCGCGCACTCAACGACGCGCGCGGACCCATGATCATCGTGTCGGCTTCGGGCATGTGCGAGGGCGGACGCATCCTCCACCACCTGCAGCACGGACTCGGCAATCCCAGCAACACGGTGTTGTTCGTCGGCTTCCAGGGCGAGGGCACCCTGGGCCGGCGGCTGCGTGAAGGCGCCGAGACCGTGAACATCCTGGGCGAGGGGGTTCGCGTCCGCGCCGAGATCGCCGGCCTCGACGGCTTCAGTGCGCACGCCGACCAGAGCGAGCTGGTCGGCTGGGTGGCGCGCCTCGATCCGAAACCGCAACGCATCTTCCTGGTCCATGGCGAGCCCGAGCCGGCGGAGACTCTTGCGGCCCTGCTACGCAACAAGATCGGCTGCTCGGTTTCGGTGCCGCACCTCAACGAGGAGTTCGCGCTGTGGAACTGACGGCGATTCGCTACCAGGTCGGACAGCGGCTGCGCCATCCGCAGTTCGGCGAGGGCCTGGTGGTGGAGGTGCACACCGACCGCGGGCGCGAGGTCCTCGAAGTGGTGTTCGACGGCAAGCTGCGCCGTCTCTCGACGCAGCGCGAGTGGGAGGTGCTCGACGCCTCGCGACCGGGCGCCGCCGCGCTCGACGGCGCCCGCACCGAGACGCTGCCGGCCGCGACCGGCAGCGAGCCGATCACGCGCGTGTGGCATCCGCAGACCCAGGCGCTGCTCGATCGCTGGCGAGCGGGCGAGATCGCGCCGCTCTCCCACTATCAGCTGCGCACCGATGCCGAGCGTTGGTCCGACTGGGCCGGGACCGAGCGGCTGGTGTCGCTCGACTCGCTGCGCGGCGTGGAGCGTTTCGCCCATCAGATTCGCGCCTGCCTGAAGGCCATGCGGGACCTGAACGGCCGTGCGATCCTGGCCGACGAGGTCGGACTCGGCAAGACCATCGAGGCCGGGATCGTGATCAAGGAGTACCTGCTGCGCGGCGCCGTGCGCACCGTGCTGGTCCTGGTCCCGGCTTCACTGTGCGAACAGTGGCGGGCCGAGCTGTGGGAGAAGTTCGAACTCGAGTTCGTGGTGTCGCGCGGTCCGGCCGGCCTGTGGGGCCGCCATCCGCTGGTGATCTCGTCGCTCGAGACCGCTCGCCACGAGCGGCACCGGCGGCGCGTGCGCGGCGCCAACTACGATCTGGTGGTGGTGGACGAAGCCCACCGGCTGCGCAATCACCTCACGCTCGGCTGGAAGTTCGTGAACGACCTGAACCCGCGCTTCCTGCTGCTGCTCACCGCCACGCCGGTGCAGAACGATCTACGCGAGCTCTACAACCTGGTGACGCTGGTGCGTCCCGGCACGGTCGGCACATTCTCGCAGTTCCGGCGGGACTTCCTGACCGGCCACGACAAGCGCACGCCGCGCAACGCGCCGCGACTGCGAGCGCTGCTCGAGTCAGTGATGGTGAGGACGCGGCGCGCCGACACCAACCTGGTGTTCGCGCCGCGGGGCGTCGAGACGCTGTGGGTGGCGCAGACGCCGCCGGAACGGGCGCTCTATCGCGAGGTGAGCGATTTCGTCGCCGAGGCCGTCAAGGGCGACACCGGTCAGCCCGGACGTCCGCACTACTTCACGCTGATGGTGCTGCAGAAGGAGATGGGTTCCTCGTGGGCGGCGGCGCGCGCCACGCTCGAGCGTCTGAGCCAGAATCCCGACGGGCTCGATTCGCGGCGCCTGAAGCAGCTGGCGGCGCGGGCCGACGTCGCCAGCCAGACCCCGAGCAAGGTGAAGTCGCTGCTGCGCTGCATCGCCTCGCTCCGCGGCGAGAAGGCGATCGTCTTCACCCAGTTCCGCGCCACCCAGGACACGCTGGTCGAGGCGCTGCGAGCGACCGGCATCGAGCCGGCCGTGTTCCACGGCGAGCTGGGCTGGCGCGAGAAGGAAGAGGCGCTCGAGTACTTCCGCCAGGCCGCGCCGGTGCTGGTGAGCACCGAGGCGGGCGGGGAGGGGCGCAATCTCCAGTACTGCCGGATCGTGATCAACTACGACCTGCCATGGAATCCGATGCGGGTCGAGCAGCGCATCGGGCGCGTGCACCGGCTCGGCCAGCAGCATCCGGTGCGCGTGATCAACCTCGCCGCGCGCGGCACCATCGAGGCCTATGTGCTCGAGATCCTCGACCGCAAGATCCGCATGTTCGAGCTGGTGGTGGGCGAGATGGAGGAGATCCTCGGCGCCTGGCAGCCGCACGGCTCGTTCGAGGACGAGGTCTTCCGCCGCTGGATCGAAGGCCGCACGCCGGCCTCGCGCAAGCGGCGTTTCGCCGAGCTGGCGCAGAACCTGATGGTGGCCCGCAAGCTGTACCAGACCCAGAAGGACCAGCAGAGCTGGCTCTACCCGACGCTCGAGAAGGACGAGTCGTGACCACGACCCTCGAGCCGCCCGCGCGCAGGCGCCGCAACGCGAAGCCGGCCCCGAAGGTGTCCGGGCTGGCGGCGCCGGCCGGGGCCAACGGCGAAGCCGCGCGCGTTTCCGAGGCGCTCGCCGCCGCCGCGACCATCGGGCCGCCCGAGGGCTGGCGCGACTTCGTGGGACGCTGGCTCGAGTCGGTGGGCTGCGCGGTGAGCGACGCGGCGCGCGGCGACTGGGAGGTCGAGCTCTCACCGTGGCTGCAGCGAAAGTGGCGGCGCCACCGCGTGCGGATGGTGTTCGACGCGCAGCGCCCGACGTTGCCGCGCGGCGCCTGGTACACCGCGCCCGGCAGCCTCGGCGGGCGGAAGCTGCTCGAGGCGGCGCTCGAAGAGCCGTTGTGTACGCGACGCACCGCGCTCGCGCGGGTGCCGGGGGCGCCCGAGACCGGCATCGCCACGGTCTGTCGCGTGCGCGGATTGTCGTGGGGGCCGCCGCGGCTCGGTCCGGTGCGCTACGAGCGCCGGCTGGCCTTCCACGCCGTGATGACGCGCTGGGGCGGACTGCCGTCGCAGGAGTCGTGGGTGGTGCTGATCGATTCGGATGGACGGTTGGTCGAGGCTGCGCGCGGTTATGAGCTTCCCGACCTGCGAACTCGCGAAGGGCTCTACCAGATCAGCGACTCGCTGACCGACGATCGCAAGGACGCGTGGATGGCGAACGCGCGCCGGCACCTGGAGGCGCTGGTCCAGGAACGCGAGCGCGAGTGGGAGCGCGAGATCGCGCGCCATCGTGACGACGAACTCTCGCGGCTCGGTGGTTTCTTCTCGGCGCGCATCGAGGAGGAGGAGGAGCGGCTGCGCCGTCGCACCTCGAGCGAGGAGACGGAGCTCGAAGGGGGTGACGCCACGTCGCTCAAGCTCGAGTGGGAGCGCCGCGCGGCCGAGGTCCGGCAGCGATGGGCGATCCGCTCGGAAGTGCGACTGTGGGGACTCGAGGAGTGGTCGTGGCCGGTTGCTGATCTCGAGCAGGAAGTGAAGGCCGGCGCCATGCACGTGCGCGTCCACAGCCTGGTGGACGTGGCGCGCGGGCGTCCCGCCCTGCCGGCCTGTCCGACCTGCGGCTCTCCCGCGGAGATGCTGGTGCGGGTCCACGGCTCGATCGGATGTCCGCGCTGCGGATGAACGGGGCGACCGCGCGTGCTGCTTGACGCCCCGATGTGCAGCCGGTACCTTCTGCCGTCCTCTCGCGCGCGCGGCTCCGCGTGTCCGGCCGCCCGAATCGTCCCAACCGGAGGTTCCACTTGGCATTAGAGTCCAGACAGAAGGCTCGACTTGAAGATCCGGGCGCCGACCTTCTGGACCAGCTTACCGACTACTGGAACCGCTACGGTCAGACCTCGCTGATCGTGCTGGGCGCGCTCGCCGTGATCGGAGTGGGAGCGTTCTTCATGCTGCGCGCGCGACGCACCGCCGAGGACCAGGCCGCGGGCAAGCTCGCCGAGGCGACGCTCGCGTATTTCCAGAGCGATCTGGGCCGCGCGGGCCAGCTCGCGAAGCAGGTGGCGGAGCAGTACCCCAACACGGCGAGCGGGAACGACGCGCACCGGCTGGTGGGCGACGCGTCGTTCTGGAACTCGGATTTCAAGACCGCGATCGCCGAGTATCGGCGCTATCTGTCGCGGCAGTCGCCCGGCCTGCTGGCCGATGCCGCGACCCGGAGCCTCGCCTACGCGCTGGAGAACGACCACCAGTACGTCGAGGCCGCCAAGAGCTACGACTCGCTGGTCGGCAAGTTCGACCGCGAGTCCTCGGCCGAATTCCTGGCGGCAGCGGCCCGCTGCCTGCGTCTCGCCGGGGACAAGGACGGGGCGCGGAAACATCTCGAGCGGATCGCCGGCGAGTTCGGCGATACGTCCTACGCGCGAGAGGCGCGCATCGAGGCCGCGGAGCTCGCCGCGCACCCCTGAGCCGGTCCCACCCTTAGGCGCCGCCGGGGGAGAGCCGTGAACGCACCCGAATCGCGCGTCGAGCTGCTGTTCCTCTGGCACCATCACCAGCCCGACTACCGCAGTCCTCGTGAAGGCCGATCGCTGCTTCCCTGGGTGCGACTGCACGCCACCAAGGATTATCTCGACATGGCGCTCCGGCTGGAGCGCCATCCGCGGCTCAAGGCGACCTTCAACTTCGTGCCTTCGCTGATCGATCAGCTCGAGGACGCCCGCCGCGGCGGGCGCGACGCCCTGTTCGAGCTGCTCGCCCGGCCCGCTGGCGAGCGCACGCCCGCCGATCTCGCCGAGCTCGCGGAACGCTGTTCAGTGACGCCGCCCGGGTTCGGCGAGCGCTGGCCCCGCTACGGCGATCTCCGCCGGCGGCTGCAGCGCGCGCGCCGCGCGGGCGCGCTCTCGCGCGGCTGGACGGCCCGCGATCAGGCTGCGCTCGAGGCCTGGTTCCTGCTCGCGTGGCTCGACCCGATGTTTCATGGCGAGCCCGAGGCGGCGCGGGCGCTGGCCGCGGACCCGCCCGGCGCGGCCGAGCGGGACGGGCTGCTCGCGCTCCATCGCCGGCTGCTCGCCGATGTGCTGCCGGCCTACCGCCGGCTCGCCGAGCGCGGCCAGCTCGAGCTTTCGACCTCGCCGTACGCGCATCCGATCCTGCCGTTGTTGATCGACACCTCGTCGGCCAGTCGGTCGCGGCCCGACGTCCACCTGCCGGCGCTCGGACTGAAGGCCCCCGACGACGCGCGCCGGCAGCTGCAGCGCGCGCTGGCGCGGCACGAGGAAGTCTTCGGGGCACCGCCGCGCGGGATCTGGCCGCCGGAGGGCAGCGTGAGTCCCGAAGCGGCCGCGCTGGTCGCGGAAGCCGGTCTCGCCTGGATGGCGACCGACGAGGCGATTCTCTGGCAATCCCTGCCCGCCGAAGCGCGGAAGCGCGAGAGCCTCTACCAGCCCTGGAAGTTTCCGGCCGGTGGCGGCGAAGTCGCGATCTTCTTCCGCGATCACGAGCTCTCGGATCGCATCGGCTTCGTCTATCACCACTGGGATCCGGGCGATGCCGCCAGCGACTTCATCGGGCGCGTGAAGCGAATCGGCCGCGAGCATCCGGGGGAGACGCCCCCGATCGTGAGCGTGATCCTGGATGGCGAGAATTGCTGGGAGCACTACCCGGGCGACGGCGGCCCGTTCCTGGACGCCCTCTACCAGGGGCTCGAGGCCGCGGGCGAGATCGCCACGGTGACGCCGTCCGAGGTTCTCGCGCGGCCGCGCAGCTGGCCGCGGCTCGAGAATCTCTACACCGGCTCCTGGATCGACGCCGATTTCCACGTCTGGATCGGACATCCTGAGAAGAATCGGGCCTGGGAGCTGCTCGCGCGCACGCGCGAGGATCTCGTCGCGTCGGGGTCGAGCGTGGAATCCCAGCCGGCGGCCTGGAGCGAGCTCGATTCCGCCGAAGGTTCGGACTGGTTCTGGTGGCTGGGTGTCGATCACTTCACGCCCGATCGCGCGCTGTTCGATCATATCTTCCGCGAGCACCTTCAAGCAGTTTATGAAGCGCGTGGTCAGCGGGCTCCGGCCTGGCTCCGGGTGCCGATCGTGCCGGCGGCCGCCGCCAGGGCCAGGGCGCAGCTCGACCCGCTGGGATTCGTCGAGCCGATCGTGGACGGCCGCGCCACCAGCTACTACGAATGGCGGGCCGCCGGGCGGCTGAGCTTCGACTCGGGCGGCGCCATGCATCGGGCCGTGAGCCGCGTGAAGGACCTGTACTTTGGCGCCGACGCCCGGCAGCTCCACCTGAGGGTGGATTTCGCTGGCGGCGCGCCACCCGGGCCGGGCGTGGACCTCGAAATCGAGATCCGGGCAAAGGGGACACGCCGGCTGAGGGTCCAGGGGCTGGTGGCCGGCGAGCGGCCGGTGCTGGGTGCCGCCGACGACCGTCCGGCGATCGAGCCGTCACCCGGAGCGCGCGCCGTGCTGGCTCAGGTGCTCGAGATCGCGATCCCGCTCGAGCAGGCGGGCATCGAGCCGGGTGACGAGGCGGAGTTGAGAGTCAGCCTGCTCCAGTCGGGCGAGGTTCTGGAGCGCCTGCCGGGAGACCCGGCGGTCCGCTTCGTGGTGCCTGGGATCGAGGATGAGAGCGGCCTCTGGAACGCATGAGGCACCTGGTCCCGGGCAGCGCAGGCACGACCGCTTAATGTCGCATAATTGATATTATGTAAACCTGCGGCCGCGGATCGGGCGCTATGGCCGTGGATCGGGCGCGGCCGGCTGACCGTAGCCGAGCCGCAGCGAGCCGTACGTATGTGGCCCGGGCTGGCGCTCGAATTCCTTCCCCCGGCGCATCACGCGGGCCTCGGCCCGGATCCCGAACCATCCCACGCCGACGCCCACCTCGGACTCCGGGACCACCGGCCTCGAATCGACGCTCTCGCTGCCTCGGAACAACGTGCCGTCCAGGAACTCGTCGCGCGCGATGAAATCCACGTGCGGCGCCGCCAGCACGTAGAGCGAGAAAGCGTTCCCTGGCCGAACCGCCCCGCCCCATGCCGCCGGTGGATTCCAGCCGCCCGAGGTCTCGAGCCCGGCCCGGGCGTCGATGGCGAAGGTGCCGAGACGCGCCCCAGCGCTCGGGCCGAGCCGCCAAAGCCAGCCGGGGCTTCCGCCGAGCGCGAGCACTTGGGTCGCGGCGTTCCATTCGAGGCCGATGCCGGGCTCGGCCGGCAGCTGCTGCGACCAGTCGGGCTCGGGGCCGCGCTCGAACTGGTGATGGAAGTAGTCCTGCGTCTTTCCTGCCAGCGACGGCGGTCCGGTGACGCCGACGTGGAGCAGCAGCTCGCGGCGCGACTCGGGACTTCGTCGCGCGAGCCCGACCGCGATCTCGAGCCAGCCGGCGTAGGGCCGATCGGGCGGCAGCTCCCACGGTGCGTAGATTTCCTGCCGCAGCCGCAGCGCGAACGACGGGGCTTCTCCGCGCGGCCCGTCGCCCATCAGCCAGCGTGGCGGAAGTTTCCGGAGCCAGCGCGGGGCGCCCGGCAGATCGACGTCGAGGCGGGTGCCGTGGGTGTAGCCGAAATCCGGACGCTCATCGGGCGGGATCCAGAAGTCGAAGTCGTCGTTGTCGAGCTGGAGCCGCGCTTCGAACGCCGCCTTCGCCGGCTCCTCTCCCGCGGCATCCGGCGGTCGCGCAAACGCGGGCGCGACGCACCCGCACAGCAGCCATGCGGCGGCGCCGAGACGCGCCGCGGCACGGCTCACCGCGACGTCACCACCAGATTCAGCAGCTTGTCGGGGACGTAGATGACCTTGCGCAGCTCGGAGCCGTTGACGTAGCGCTTGACCCGTTCGTCGGCCAGCGCCGCCGCCTGGGCGGCGGCCTGATCGGTGCCGCGCGGCACCTCGAGCGTCGCCCGCAGCTTGCCGTTGATCTGCACTGCGACCGTCACCGTGTCCTCGATGCAGAGCGCCGGGTCGTAGCTCGGCCATTCGACGTAGGCGAGCGTGTCGGCATGGCCGAGCCGATGCCACAGCTCTTCGCCGAGGTGCGGCGCGAACGGCGAAAGCAGCAGCACGAACGGCTCGAGCAGCGCTCGCGGGCGCTCGCCCAGCCGATGCGCCTCGTTCACGAACACCATCATCTGCGCGATGGCGGTGTTGAATTTGAGCGCCTCGAGATCCTCGGTGACCTTGCGGATGGTCTGGTGCAGGACGCGGCGCGCCTCGAGCGGGGGCTCGCCGGCGGTCACCGCGAGCCTGCCGTCCTCGTGGAGGAACAGCCGCCAGACGCGGTCGAGGAACCGCGTGATGCCCTCGACGCCCTGGGTGCTCCACGGCTTCGAGGCCTCGAGCGGGCCGAGGAACATTTCATAGAGCCGGAGCGCGTCGGCGCCGTAGCGGTCGAACATCTCGTCGGGGCTCACCACGTTGCCCGCCGACTTCGACATCTTCTGATTGTCCTCGCCGAGAATCGTGCCCTGGTGGAGGAGCTTCATGAACGGCTCGGGCGTGCTCACCGCTCCGATGTCGAACAGCACCTTGTGCCAGAAGCGGGCGTACAGCAGGTGGAGTACGGCGTGCTCGGCCCCGCCCACGTAGAGATCCACCGGCATCCAGTACTTCTCGAGCGCCGGGTCCACCAGCCGCTCGGAGTCGTGCGGGTCGAGAAAGCGCAGGTAGTACCAGCACGAGCCGGCCCACTGCGGCATGGTATTGGTCTCGCGCCGCGCCGGGCGGCCCGAGGCGTCGCGCGTCTCGATCCAGTCCTTGACGCTCGCGAGCGGGCTCTCGCCGGTGCCCGCGGGTCTGAAGTTCTCGGTCTCGGGCAGCCGCAAGGGCAGCTGCTGCTCGGGCAATGCCTCGGGCTTGCCGTCCACCCAGAGAATGGGAATCGGCTCGCCCCAGTAACGCTGCCGGGAGAACAGCCAGTCGCGCAGCTTGTAGTGAACCGTCCGCTGCCCCTTTCCCCTGGCTTCGAGCCAGCGGATGATCGAATCGATCGCGGCGCTCGCCTTCAGTCCGTCGATCGAGAACGAGCCGTCGGGCGTTGTGGAGTTCACCGCGATGCCGTTCTCGAGATCGACGTAGGCGCCCTGATCGAGGTTGCCCCCCTTCACCACTTCGAGGATCGGCAGCCCGAACCTGCGCGCGAACTCCCAGTCGCGCTCGTCGTGACCCGGCACCGCCATGATCGCGCCGGTCCCATAGCCCATCAGCACGTAGTCGGCGATCCAGATCGGGAGCTTCTCGCCGTTCACCGGATTGACGGCATGACCGCCGGTGAAGACGCCGGTCTTCTCGCGGGCCTCCTGGCGGACGAGATCGCTCTTCCTGGCCGCGGCCTCACGATAGGCGCGGACCGCCTCCTGGCGATCGGCGGTGGTGATCGCATCCACCAGCGGGTGCTCCGGCGCCAGCACCATGTAGGTGGCCCCGAACAGCGTGTCGGGCCGCGTGGTGAAGATGCGCAGGTTGCCGCGCACCCGGTCGAGCGCGAAGTCCACCTCGGCGCCGATCGAGCGGCCGATCCAGTTCCGCTGCATCTCCAGAGTGCTGGCCGGCCAGTCCACGAGTGCGAGGTCGTCGAGCAGGCGATCGGCGTAGGCGGTGATCTTGAGCACCCATTGCCGCATCGGCCGGCGCACCACTTCGAACCCGCCGACCTCGCTCCGGCCGTCGATCACTTCTTCGTTCGCGAGCACCGTGCCCAGCTCCGGGCACCAGTTGACCGGCACCTCGGCAACGTAGGCGAGCCCGCGCTCGAACAGCTTGAGGAAGATCCACTGAGTCCAGCGGTAGTAGCCGGGGTCGGTGGTGTCCACTTCCCGGTCCCAGTCGTGCGAGAGGCCCGCGCGCCGCATCTGGCGCCGGAAGTTGTCGATATTCTCGCGGGTGGTGATCGCCGGATGGATGCCGGTCTTGACCGCGTACTGCTCGGCCGGCAGTCCGAAGGCGTCCCAGCCGGTGCAATGCAGCACGTTGAAACCGCGCATCCGCTTGTACCGGCTCAGCACGTCGGTCGCGGTGTAGCCTTCGAGGTGGCCGACGTGGAGCCCGGAGCCTGAAGGATACGGAAAGAAGTCGAGGCAATAGAACTTCGGCTTCGGCGAGAAATCCTGGGCGCGGAACGTCTTCCGTTCCACCCAGAATTTCTGCCAGCGGGGTTCGACTTCCGCGAAAGGATAGCGCGCGCTCATTCGGTCCGCTCCGGTGATGGAGAGCCAGCGAGGTTAGCGGTTCGGCGCGCCTCGTGTCATCTCACCACCTCGTGGCGGATCAGCCAGCGCGCGCATCGCCAGCCCACGGCGCCCAGCGCCACGATCAGGGCCCAGGGGGCCCACGGCGCGGCCGCCGGCAGGAGCGACGCGGCCGCGCAAACCGCGCCGAGCAGCAGCCAGCTGGTGAGATCGGTCCTCCACTTGGAGAGCCCCGCCGCCTGCATGCGCAGCGAGAAATGATCGGGACTCCCCTTCCACCACGGCAGGTTCTTCTTGACGCGCGACGAAATGAGCAGCCCGGTCTCGAACAGGAACGGCGCCGCGGCGGCCAGCGCCATCGCAAACGCCGGCACGGCCGGGATGTGATCGAACAACCGCAGCGTGGCGACGGCGATCGCGTAGCCGAGCAGCAGCGAGCCCGCGTCGCCCATGAAGATCGACGCCGGTGGGCGATTGAAGATCAGGAATCCGACGCAGGCGCCGGCCAGGCCCCAGGCCGGCCCTCGAAACCCGGGCGCCACCGCCCCCACCATCGCGAGCCCGATGGCGGCGAGCCCGGCCACCAGACCGTCGCACACGTCGGTGACGTTGACCGCGTTGACCAGCAGGACGATCCAGGCGATCGAGAGCGCCGCGTCCACGATGGCAATGCCGGTCAGGCGCGCGCCGGCGCCCAGCCCTGCTGCCAGGACCGCCAGCAGCGTCTGGATCACCAGCTTGGGGAGCGCCTTCAGGGGCCGCAGGTCGTCCACCACGCCGAGCGCCAGGAAGCCGGCGGCGGGGATCGCCAGCGACAGCCGCGAGCGATCGACGAGAGTGCCCTCGAACAGCAGGGCCGCCAGCAGACCCACCGCGATCCCCACGCCGCCCAGATAGGCGACCGGCTTCCTGTGCTGCGGCACGATCGGATTCGGCCTGGAGACGATCCCGAATGCCATCGCGAACGTTCGCGCCAGCCAGGTGCCGAGGGCGCCACCCAGGAATCCGGCGAGGACGATCATGCCCGCCGCGGACCTCCGCCGGCCAGTTCCGCGTGCAAGGCGTCGCCGACCGCGAAGCCGTCGCGCATCACCTGGCCCATCGACGAATACTCCCAGCGCCCGTAGCGCCCGAGCGGCTCGACGTCGCGCTCGCGCAGGAAGGCCAGCGCCTGACTCGCCCGCTCGAGCACCCCGGTCTCGAACACCACGTAGCCGTAGGGATTGACCAGCAGCTTCTCTCCCACGATCTCCGAGCCCGCCGCCGGGAAGCCCGCCCGGGCGAGATCGCGGCGCACCGTGTCCATCACCTCGGCCGGCGGGCGCAGCGGATCCTCTCCGTGCTCGGGAATCTCGGCCATCAGTCCCCAACCGGCTTCGGGTGCGGTGTCAGGATCGAACGCGTGCATGAAGATGAGGCGCGTGAAGCAGAGTTCGAGATCGGAGTAGTAGCGCCAGTGGCCGGTGTCGCGTGGCCGTGGGCCGCGGATCGCGAAGCACGCCGACAGCACGCGATTGACGTGCAGGCCGCGCGCGGCGTCGCGCAACGCAGCCGGCAGATCCTCGATCAGCCCGAGTGCGACCGGCAGCGGCAGCGTGTTGACCAGACGCCGCCGATAGCGGAACTCGAACGTCCGGCCGCGATGGCGCGCGGTGACCCGGCGCTGCCCGAGATGGATGCCGGTCACCTCGTGCTCGAGTCTGAGCGCTCGCACCTGACCGGCGAGCGCGTCGCTCAGGCCTTCCATGCCGCGCCGCCCTCCCGGGCGCGGCCGCGGATACCAGCCGCGCGAATTGTAGGCGGCGGTCCGCTCGCTGGCCGGCAGCGCGCCCTCCAGCACCTGCCGGAAATCGGGTCGCGAGATGTTCCAGTGGAAACCGCGCGTGGCGAGCCGGGTCAGCGGCCGGCGCCACATCTTCTCGTTGTAGGGGAAGAAGAACTCCTCGCACAGCGAGGGGCCAAATGCGTCGAGCAGCAGCTCGCGATAGTTGGCGGGCTCGCGATGGCCGGCCTGCGCCGCGGCGGCGGCGAGATCGGCGATGCACGAGACGATGGTCTCGGTGGGCAGGTCGCGAAGGTTGTTCTGGATCGGGAATCGCGCCCGGCCCGATCGCGACTCCACCCACGCCACCGGCGGGCACGGTTCGAGCTGGAGACCGGGCAGCGCCTTCACGCGCTGCTCGGTCGCGTCGTTCGGGAAATAGAGCAGGTGAAGCACGTGATCGAACCACCAGCCGTCGAGCGAGATCCCGCGCACCAGGCCGCCCGGCCGATCCTCGCGCTCGAGCACGATCGCGTGATCGCCGAGGGCCGCGGCGCAGGCCATGCCCGACACGCCGCCGCCCAGGATCAGAACGTCGGTCTCGATCGGCTCGCTCGGGGGTCCGGCCACCGGCGGGGATGGCGCGGCGCCGGCCTCGGGAGCCCCGGTGCCGGAGGGTCCGCGGGTGCTCACTTTGCGCCCGCGGGCGGCCGGCGGTCGCAGATCATCACGTAGGTACGGTCGGATCCCGGCAGCGTCTGGACCTCTGAGCGGGCCGGCGAGAGCCGGGCGATCTTCGCGTCGACCTCGCGGCGCTGGTAGTAGAACAGCCGCGACGCATGCATGCCGTGCCAGGCGCGGCGCAGCCAGCTTCGCGGCGGCACCGAGTGCGGCAGGCTCACGATCAGGCGGTCGCGGGTCAGCGCCCACATCCGGTCGAGGAACGCGTCCGAGTCCTCGACGTAGTCGAGCACGCCGAGCGCCGCCGAATAGTTGAAGGTCTCCCCGCCGAAGTCGTGGGTCAGGAACTCGCCCTCCACGAACTGGCACACCGCCGAGAGCCCGCGCCGCCGCGCGTGCTCGGTGGCGGTGCGCACCATCTCCCCGGCGCGATCGATCCCGACCACGCGCGCGGCTCCGGCCGCCGCCAGCCGCAGGCCCAGCTCGCCGGTGCCGCAACCGATGTCGAGCACCGATCGGCCCTCGATTGGCGTGCAGGCGTCGAGCGCCACCAGCATCCGCTTCCACACCGCACGCCGAAAGCGGCGGTTGATGCGCCACTGGAGGCTCCCGGCCGGCGCCGAGTAGATGCCGTCCCAGTCGCCGCGGTGGACGTCGAAGTAGTCCCTCATCGGCGGGCTTCCTCGACCAGAGCGGGCGCGGGCAAGGTGCTGCGCCGCAGGATCGAGGGGGCGCTTCCGGCGCCGGGCGAGCGCGCGAGGCCCGATTCGCGGGCCAGGAACGACTCCACCGACTCGAACTCGAAGTCGCGCAGCAGGCGCTCGAGCCGTGCGCGTGCTCCGCGGATGCCGACGTCGTGGCGCATGCGGAGCCAGACGGATCCACGTGGAGAGGGCTTGCCGGAATCGAGCTCCCAGGGATGGAGATAGAACACCGCGCGTCGCCCGCCGCGTTCGCGCGCGGCGATGCCGGCGCGGAACAGCGCGTAAGGGAGCGCGCGGAAGTAGACCCCGCCGCAGCCGACGCGCGAGAAGAACGTGGTGATCGGGATTTCGAGCATGGAGCGGCCCCCCGGGGTGGGGATCATTCCCGGCTCGGAGCTCGCCCCGGGAATGCCGTACCGCGGGTTCGCGCCCGGGAACACGCTCGAGCTGTAGGAGTAGCCGGCTTCGAGCAGCACGTCGTGCGCCCAGGGCGTCGACGCCACGATCGAGAAATACGGTGCGCGGTAGCCCTGCACCGCGGTGCCCGTGATGCCGCTCAGCAGGTCGCGCGCTCGGCGGACGTCGTCGAGGAACTCGGAGCGGCTCTGGCGATAGACGAAGCGATGGTCGCTGCCGTGGGAGGCGACCTCGTGGCCGGCCGCGGCGATCTCGCGTACCAGTTGCGGGCAGCGTTCGGCGACCCAGCCGAGCACGAAGAAGGTGCCGCGGGCGCCGGTGGCCGCGCAACAATCGAGCACGGCGCGCGTCGAGGCTTCGACCCGGAGTTCGTGGCGATCCCAGCCGGCGGGGTCGGGGTCCTCGGAGTGGAAATAGTCCTCGACGTCGATCGTGAACAGGTGCCGGGGGCGTGCTCCCATCATCTCGGGAACATACCGCAAGGCGCCCCATCCCCCGAAGCGCGCTCAAGAGAATCGATGGTGCGGCGCAAAATGTTGATGACCGGATCAACGCACTCCCGATCCGGCCGGTTGTACTGCCTACACGGCCAGTCGAGCGAGTGCAGCCGGGGACTTGGGATTCGGAGGGTAGGTGCCTTCCTGCGGTGGTAATCCTCCCCGGCCTGCGGCAACCCCACTCGCTCTGGGAATAGCCGCCCATTCGGGATTCCGCGGGCCGCGCGCTCGATCACGCTCCGATTGGCCGGGGTGGGTGGAGGAAGAGCAGGGCGTGGCGGCCAGGCGGGCACATTGGCCCGGGTCAGCGCGAAGCGACCACCCGGGTGACCTGCTCGAGCACGGCGAGCGCGTCGGCCCTCCCGCCTTTCCAGGCGGCCTCGGCCCGATAGAGCGCGTCCATCGCGCGCATCAGGCGGCCCGGGCCGAGCCGGGCCCGCAGCGTGGCGCTGAGATCCCGGCTGCGCGCCCAGCCGCCCAAGGCGCCCCCCACCAGATTGGAAAGGGCGAAGAGGATCGTGCCCTCGCTCTCGCCGGAGGCCAGCAGGCGCGACAGCCGTCGCGAGGCGCCGCGCGAATCGCCCGCGCTCACCGCGGCCAGATAGTCGGGCAGGCCGGCGCCGACGACCGGCGCCAGCAACGCCTGGCAGTCGGCGCGCGTCAGCTTCCCTCCCGCGGCGGCGAAGCTCGTCAGTCGCCCGAGCTCGCTGAAGAAGGCGAGCGCGTCGCCTTCGCAGGCGTCGGCGATCGCCTCGAGCACGCCCGGCTCGGCGGACAGCGACTCGAGACGCAGACGCCGCGCGCCCCAGGCCAGCAACTCGGAGCGGTCCGGCGGGCCCGCCGCGACGTGGACCGCACATGCCTCGCGCAGGGGCTCGAGCGACTTGCGAGCCGTCTCGGCGGCTGACTCCACCAGCACCAGACAGGATTCCCCCGCCGCTCCGCGAAGACCCTCGGCCAGCGCCGCGAGCTTCTTCTCGGAGCGCGACAGATCCTCGATCTCGAGCACCACGATCAGCTCGCGCGGCGCGAACAGGGAGGTGTTGCGGAACGCCGCGAGGATTTCCTCGACGCCAGTCTCCGCGGTTCGCAGCACTCGCGCCGCCGGCGATTCGGGATTGGCGCTCGCCCAGCCCCGGCGCAGCTCGAGCAGGATCGCGGCCTTGAGCGGCTCGCTCGGGCCCTCGAGGTAGAGGGTCGGCGGCAGCGGCCGGCGCTCGAGCAGCTCGCGGCCGTCGAGCCGCTCGCCGGCGCGCGCGCGCGCTGCGAGTTTCGCGCTACCAGCCTTCGACGGTGCGAGTGAGGATTTCGTCCGCGATCTTGGCGATGGCATCCTTCCGTCCATCCAGTTCGGTCTTGACCACCTGTCCGGGAACGCTCTGCACGTAGTAGTTCGAGTACTTGGAAAGCTCCTGGTCGCTCCAGATCTCGCGATTCTTGACCAGGTCCTTGAAGGTCACTGCCACGGTGATGGTGACACGATACTCGGTGGCGAGATTCCCGCCGGTGAAGCCGAACACGGCGTTGCGATAGGCGGTGACCTTGCCGCGGATCACCGAGTTCGCCACGCGCTCGTCCACCACCTTCAGGTGATTGTCCGAAATGAAGCGCGCAATCACCGCATCGGTGATGTCCTTCTCGATCGTGTATTCGGTGGTGCCGTTCTCGAACACCGGGATCGCCACCGTCTTGATGTGGGGGGGCAGGAGATTGCCGCCGGTGGAGTAGGCGCAGCCCGACAGCGCCGCCAGCAGGGCGGCAGCGGCGATCCGAGGGAGGAGCGCCGCCGCCCGGAACCTCACGAGCGAATCCTACGATTCGTGGTCGTCGGCGGGTGCGGCCTCGAGGCTGTCGTCGTGAAGTTCATAGAGCTTCATGCGGTAACGGAGCTTGTCGCGCTTGAGATTGAGCAGCTCCGCGGTCCGACTTTGATTCCACTTGGTAGCATACGAGGCGCGCTTGATCAAGGCCCGCTCCAGCTCCTCGACCAGCGCCTCGAAGGGAATCCCTCCCTGGGGAATCGCCGCCACCATGTAGTCGTCAATGCGCTGGCCGAGGCTGGTCTGCGCCGACGGCCGCGCCCTCCCGCCGAGCTTGAGGTGCTGCGGTTCGAGGGCCTCTCCGGTCTCGAGCAGCACGGTGCGCTCGAACAGGTTCCGCAGCTCGCGGATGTTGCCCGGCCAGCCATACTCGAGCAGCAGCCGCTCGGCGGCCGGCGAGACCTCGCGGAAGCTCTTCTTGAACTGCTTCGCGAACCGTTCGAGGAACAGTCGCGAGAGCGGGAGGATGTCCTCTTTCCGCTCGCGAAGCGGCGGCACGTAGAGCGGCACGACCTTCAAGCGATAGTAGAGGTCCTCGCGGAAGCCTCCCTCCCGCACCCGGCGCTCGAGATCCTGGTTGGTCGCCGAGATGATGCGCAGGTTGACGCTGATGTCCTTGGTGCCGCCCACGCGCTTGAAGGTGCGGCGCTCGAGCACGCGCAACAGCTTGACCTGCAGCATCGGGTTCATCTCGCCGATCTCGTCGAGGAACAGCGTGCCGCCGCTCGCCAGCTCCATCAGCCCCAGCTTCTGGGCGCGGGCGTCGGTGAACGCGCCCTTCTCGTGGCCGAACAGCTCGCTCTCCAGGAGCTCGCTCGGGATCGCGGCGCAATTGATCTCCACGAACGGCTTGTCATGACGCGCGCTCATGCGATGGATGAGGTTGGCGAAGTACTCCTTGCCGGTGCCGCTCTCGCCCTCGATCAGCACGCTGGTGGTGTCGCCCACCGCCACCTGCTCGGCGATCGCGTAGGCCTCCTGCATCGAGGGACTGGCCGAGTGGAGATAATCCTCGTCGGAGAACGCCTGATGGCGCAGCCGCCGCAGCTCCAGCCAGAGCTTCTGCGATTCGAGGGCGCGGTTGACCAGCGCCAGCAGCTCGTCGGTCTCGAATGGCTTCTTCACGAACCAGAACGCGCCGGCGTTCATGGCCTCGACGGCGGTCTCCAGCTCGCCGAAAGCGGTCATCATGATCACCGACATCTCGGGCTGGACACGCTTGAACTCGCGCAGCAGCTCGAGCCCGCTGCCGTCGGGCAGCTTCAGATCGAGCAGCGCGAGATCGGGCAGCCCCGGCTCGATCAGCTCGCGCGTCTCGCGCACCGAGCCCGAGGTCAGCACCGTGAATCCGGCGTCCTCGAGCGCCCGGCTCACGAAGTGCCGGATGGAATCCTGGTCGTCCACCACCAGGATGTTGGCCTTGCTCATGACTGTCCTCCGTCGGGTGCCAGCGGGAGCTCGACGACGAACGTGGCTCCTCGCGCGGGTTCGTTGTGAACGGTGAGATTGCCGCCATGCCGCTTGACGATGTCGTGGGAGATGTAGAGGCCGAGCCCCGACCCCCCCTGCTTGGTCGTGAAGAAAGGCTCGAATACGGTCTTCAGGTGCTCGGGCTGGATTCCCGGCCCCTGATCGCAAATGCGCACGCTCACCGCGGGGCCCGCGAGGCCGCCGGACGCCGGCGCCGGCTGCACCGAGACCCTGATCACGCCTCCCGAGGGCGACGCTTCGGCGGCGTTCTTCAGCAGATTGATGAACACCTGCTCGAGCTGGTCGGGATCGTGCGGCACCGGAGGAGTCCGCGGCGCGACGCTCGACTCGACGGTGACGCCGCGCTCGGCGCAGGCGACCTCCACGCAGCGCAGGGCGCGCGCGAGGGTGTCCTCGAGCGGCAGCACTCGCGCTTGCAGCTTGCGTGGATGCGTGACGTCGAACAGGTCCTGGACGATCCGGTCGAGGCGGCGGATCTCGTTTTCGATGAACTGGAGGTTCTCGCGCTGAGGTCCGTCGCCGCCCAGCGCACGCGACAGATACTGGACTCCGGCGGCGATCCCGGTGAGCGGATTGCGGATCTCGTGAGCCACGCTCGAGGTGAAGCGCCCCAGCGCGGCCAGCCGGTCGAGCCGGCGCGTCTGTTCCTCGGCGCGCTTGAGTGGCGTGAGATCGAGGAAGGTGATGATGGTGCCATAGACGTTTCGCCCCTCGTGACGCAGCAGCGAGGTGGTGAGGCTGGCCGGCAGGCGCGAGCCCGATTCGGTCCGTAGCGTGACCTCCTGGCGCAGAGCCAGACGTCCGTGCTCGAGCGTGCCGCGCACCAGTCGCTCGGCCTCCTCCCCCAGCACTTCGCTCATCGGCCGATTCAGAAGCGTGGCTTCCGACCAGCCCAGCAGCTGCTCCGCGGTGTGGTTGAAGGTCAGGATGCGCCCCTGCAGGTCCACCACGATCAACCCGCTCGCCATGCTGTCGAGCACGTGTTCGCGAAAGCGCTCGCTCCGCCGCAGGTCCTGGGCGAGTTTCGCGTTCTCGACCACCGGCGCCACCGACAACGCAATCGACTCGAGCAGGAGCCCGTCGTCGTTGGCGATGGTGCGCTCGCCGCGATGGGCCGCGATGCCGATGACCCCGAGCTGCGGCATCAGATCGCAGGCGAGACAGCAGGCCTGGCGCTCTTCGCGCTCGTAGGCCCAGCGGTCGGCGGCCGGCCCCGGAGGAGGCACGAGGATGGCGGTGTCTCCCAGGATGCAGCGCGCGCCGCACAACTCGTGGGCGTCCTCGCCCGGCACCAGCGACTGGCTGCGCTGGAGCGGCACGCACAGCGCCGCGACGACGCCATCGAGCACGTCGCCCAGCGGATGCCCGTCGGGCAACACGGCGATGGGGTGCCGGCGGACGTCGCGCTGCCACAGCGTGCGATTGAGCCAGAACGCGCGCACCATCGCGCCGCCGTCCCCGAGCAGCGGAACCTCGAACGCCACGCTCTGCTCGCGGCCGTTGCGCCGGGACGTCCAGGTTCCGGCCAGCGCGCGGCGCTCGCGATCGGCCAGCGCCAGCAGCACGTCGGGGAATCCAAACGCGTGACTGAGGTAGCGGGTGACGGTGCGCGTGGTCTCGGCCGCGTCGCGCGCGCTCACCATGCTGCTGGCGACCTCGCGCAGCGATACCAGCTGAACGTTGGTCTCGATCAGCCGCCGATGACTGCGCTCGAGCTCGTCGACCAGCTCGCCCAGCGTCGCCAGCAGGTGGTCGGGATCGCTGGGATCGAGCGCGACGCCGGCATCGGGCCGCCCCGCCAGGCCTCGAACGTCGTCGATGCGGCGCAGCAGCGAGCTCAACGCCTCGCGCTTCGCAGCGTCCATGCACGTCACCCTCGCGCGGGCCGCAGGGCGTGGACCGCGCGTGGCGAGGGTCAACGGCGCGCCGCCTCAGGGCGGGGAGGTGGGGGCGCGCCGATCGGTGTTCAGCGGCTCAGTGGTCGGAGAATTCCCGAACGCAGGCCGCGACGTAGCGAATCTGGTCCTCCGTGAGCTCCGGGTAGATCGGCAGCGCCAGGGTCTCCTTGGCCGCGGCTTCCGCCTGCGCCATGTCCCCCTCGCGGTAGCCGAGCGACGCGAAACATTGCTGCAGGTGGAGCGGCACCGGGTAGTAGACCTCGGTCCCGATCGAGCGCTCGTCCAGGAACTTCTTCAGCTCGTCGCGCCGGTCGCTGCGAATCACGTACTGATTGTAGATGTGGCGCGTGCGCGGATCGTGGAACGGCCGGCCGACACGCGAACCCTCGAACAGCGCGTCGTAGGTGCGCGCGTTCTGCGCGCGCTTCTCGCTCCAGCGATCGAGGTGCTTGAGTTTGACGCGCAGGATGGCCGCCTGCAGCGAGTCGAGCCGCGAATTGGTGCCGATCAGCGCGTGGTAGTACTTCGGGCGGGCACCGTGATTGCACAGCAGGCGAGCGCGGTCGGCGTAGTCGGCGTTGACGCTCACGATCATGCCGCCATCGCCGGCGCCGCCCAGGTTCTTGGACGGGAAGAACGAGAAGCATCCGAAGTCCCCCATCGAGCCGGCGCGCCGTCCCTCCCACTCCGATCCGATCGCCTGCGCCGCATCCTCGATCACCCACACCTTGTGCCGCTCGGCGATGGCACGAATCGAAGTCATGTCGGCGCACTGCCCGAACAGATGCACCGGCGCGATCGCCTTGGTGCGGGGCGTGATCGCGGCCTCGAGCTTGTGAACGTCGAGGTTGTAGGTGCGCGGATCGATGTCCACGAACACCGGCGTGGCGCCGTTGTTGGCGATGGTCCCGGCGCTGGCGAAGAACGAATACGCGCTGGTGATCACCTCGTCGCCGGGGCCGACGCCCAGCGCCCACAGCGAGATGAGCAACGCGTCGGTGCCCGACGCACACGCGACCGCGTGCGGGGTCTGCGAGTAGCGGGCCACCTCTTCCTCGAGCCCGGTCACTTCCGGCCCGCCGATGAAGCGCGTGCTCTCCATGACGCGGCGAACCGCGTCGTCGATCTCGGTGCGCAGATCGGCGTACTGAGCCTTGAGGTCCAGCAGCGGTACGTTGATCGCCGTCTTGGTGGTCACGGGTGCCATTGCAGTTCCTCCCGGCGCTCTAGCCGTCGACCCAGCCCTGATTCTCGAGCAGCTGCTCCACCGGCACGTCGCGCAGCGCGCGCGCCGGACAGCCCATCACGATCTTGCGGGCGGGAACGTCTCGCGTCACCACCGAGCCGGCCGCCACCAGCGCGTCCTCGCCGATCACGACGCCCGGCAGCGTCACCGTACCGGCGCCGATCCGGCCGCCCTTCTTCACCGTCACGCCCTTGAAGTGCTTGAAGCGCTCGGCCGTCCTGCCCACGTAGTTGTCGTTCGAGGTCACCACGCCGGGCGCGATGAACACGCGGTCCTCGAGCGTCGAATAGGCGGTGATGTAACACTCGCTCTCGAGCTTGCAGTATCGGCCCACCGTGCAGAAGTTTTCCACGGTCACGCCGCGACCCACGATCGTTCCTCGTCCGATCGACACGTTCTCGCGGACCGTGGCGAGGTCGGCCATCAGCACCTTGGCGTCGATCTTCGCGCCCCGGTACAGCACCACTCCGGTGCCGACGATGCACAGCTCGCCCACTTCGAGCGGCGGCAGCTCCTGTTCCTTGGTGGTCGCGGAGTTCGCGGCCTTCATCGGCTTCTTCCCGAGGGAGGCGTGATCGTCGATGCGCACCGTGTCGGCGACGATCGTGCCCTCGTGAACCACGACGTGGTTCCCGATCCGGCAGCCCTTTCCGACTCTCACCTGCGGGCCGATCACACAGTACTCGCCGAGCGTCGTGCCTTCGCCGAGGCTGGCGCTGGGATGGATGACGCTGGTGCTCACGATACCCCCGCGGTCTGGCTGGCGATCGCCACCGGCGCGCCGCCCTGCTGAAGCGAGCTCTGAGCCGCGGCCAGCACGCGCACCACGCGCAGGCCGCCCTCGCCGTCCGTGAGCGGCTTCTTGCGTTCGCGGATGCAGTCCACGAAGTGGCGGCACTCGAGCTGAAGCGGCTCCTGCAATGAGATCTTCGGGATCAGGATGTCGCCGCTGCGCACCGTGAGTGCGTCGCCATAGCCCACGATCTCGCCGCCCTTGTCGACGCCCTTGTCGTAGATCTTGATCTTCTCACTGGCTTCCATGTCATCGAACACCACCATCTTCTGGCTGCCCACCACGGTGAACTTGCGCAGCTTGTGCGGATCGAGCCAGGAGACGTGGACGTGCGCGAGCTTGCCGCCTGGGAAGCGCAGGTCGACGAATACCACGTCTTCGACCTTGGGCTGAAGGAAAGCCGAGCCCCGCGCGACCACGTCGATCGGCTCGGTCCCCAGCAGGTGGAGCACCACGGAGAGATCGTGCGGAGCAAAGCTCCACAGCGCGTTCTCGTCGCGGCGAACCTTGCCAAGATTGACTCGCTGCGAATAGATGTAGTGGAGATCGCCGAGATCGCCCTGGTCCACCAGGCGCTTCAGGTACTGAACGCCCGGGTGGTAGAGGAGCAGATGCCCGACCATCAGGATGCGGTTCCGTTCGCGGGCCAGCCGGACCAGCTCCTCGGCGTGGTTCACCTGCAGCGTGAGCGGCTTCTCGACGTAGACGTCTTTGCCCGCCTCCAGCAATTGCTTGGCGAGCGGATAGTGGTTCACTGCCGAGGCGGCGATCACCACGCCGTGGACGTCCGCGGCGGCGCAGACCTCGTCGACGTGCGCCATCGCGCGCGTGCCGGGGTACTGGGCGACGGTCTTCGAGAGGCGCGCCGGATCGGCGTCGCACAATGCGACCAGCCGGGAGCCTGGCAAGCGCGAGAAATTGCGCACCAGATTGGCGCCCCAGTCGCCGGTTCCCACCACCGCGATTCCGATCGTGTCGGTCACCACAACTCCCTTTGGGCTGACTGAAAAAACGCGAACGTGGTCTCCACGTCCGCGGCGGCGAAGTCTATCAGCCGCGTTTCGAAAGGGTCAAAGCCTAGGCCGCCCGCGCCTCCACGACTTCCACGCGATTTCGGCCGTTCTTCTTGGCGAGGTAGAGCGCGCGGTCCGCGGCCTGGATCAGGCTGGTCACGTCGGAGCCGTCGCTCGGGAACAGCGCGAGCCCGAGGCTCACCGTGATCTGTCCGGCGGCGACCAGCGGGAACGCATGCCGCTCGATCGCGGACCGCACGCGCTGGGCCACCACCATCGCGCCCTCGCGTTCGGTCTGCGGCAGAATGATCGAGAATTCGTCGCCACCGTATTTCGCCACCAGATCGAACGAGCGCACCTGCTCGGCGAGCAGGCCGGCCATCTCGCGCAGCAAGTGGCTGCCGCGCAGGTGGCCGTGCTGGTCGTTGTAGGTCTTGAGATTGTCGACGTCGAGCATGATCAGCGACAGCACTTGCCCGAATCGCCCGGCGCGCTTGATCTCACGCCGCAGCGCGGTCTTGAGGAAGCGATAGTTGTAGACCTGGGTGAGATCGTCGGTGACCGCGAGCCGCTCGAGGCTCTCCGAGAGCCGAAGATTCTCGACGGCCATCGCCGCCCACGCCGCGAGCATGGTCACCAGCGCGGTGTCCTCGGGGCCGAAGCGCGCGCCGCCGCGGCGGCGGAACACCGCCAGCCACGCCGGGCCATTCTCGCGGAAGCGCAGCGGCACGAACAGCGCCGGTCCGCCCTCGACTCCCGGGCACAGCTCCTCGGCCGACATGCGGCCGTCCGCGCCGACATCGGCGAGGGCAAGCGGATGATCGTGGCGCTGCAGCAACCGCACGAACTCGCTGACCGGGCCGCGGAACGGCGCGCGCTCGCAGCGTGGCTGGCCGCGGCGCAGCCACAGGCGTTCGGTCTGGCGGTTCTGGGTCGCGACCACCACCACGCCGTCGCACTCGGCGAGCGCCAGCGCGTTGCGCAGGAGTTTCTCGAGCAACGCTTCGCGCGACCGGCCGCCGGTGCGGTCGGTCAGCTCGAGCAGCGTCTCGATGATGCGCTCGCGGGAAAGCATGGTCGTGCCGGTCTCCAGGCGTGAGAATCCCACCCAGGAAACGCAACGCATGTGCCAGCGCCGCTTGGGACTAGCGGGGCGGACGCGGCGTGTCGCGCCGCAGGGTCAGAATCATGCTCCGAACGCCGAAGAACACGGCACCGATGGCCAGCAGAATTCCCAGTGCCCACTTCTGCCAGGGCTCCAGTGGCAACACCTTGGCCGCGCCGGCGAACCGAATCAGGCCGATGACCAGGGCCGCGAACAGGGTCCAGGCGACCACCAGCTGAACCCCCGACCACAGGGTCCACTCCCCGTCGGCGGCTCTCCCCGGGTGGGGCAATTCGCCCCGTTTGAGAGCCCCCCCGCGTGCAGGTTGCAACGAACTCTGAGCGGACTCACCCGTTCGCGCCACCCACATCTGAGTGGCGCCGAACAGGAACGACTGGCGGCGCTCGATCGAGTAGCCGGCTGCGGCCAGATCGCGGTCGAACTCCCGGCCGTCGCCGAACTCGAAGATCGAGTCACGCAGATAGACGTAGGCACTGGGGTCGGCCGACAACCGGCCGAGCAGCGGCACGCCGTAGCGCAGATGCAGGCGATGAATCGGCGCGAACGCGCCATGGCCGGGCGCGCACGCTTCGAGCACCACCAGCGTCCCCCCCGGAGCGAGCACGCGCGAGAGTTCGGCGAGGGCTGTGGCGCGCGGCCGCAGATTGCGCATGCCGAAGCCGATCGTCACCGCATCCACCGAGCCCGGCGAGAGCGGCAGCCGAAAGGCGTCGCCGCACACCAGGCGCGGCGCCCAGCCCGGTCCGCCGAAGCGATCGGCGGCGGCGGAAAGCATGCGCAGGCTCACGTCGGCGCCGATCACGAGGCGCCCCGGTCGCGTCAGGCCGGCGAGCGAGACCCCGCTGCCCGTGCAGAGATCGAGCACGACGCGCGCGCGCGACGGCACGGCGTGCGCCATCGCCGCCCGCCAGGCGCCGTCCTGGCCGAGGGTCATCAGCCGGTTGATGAGGTCGTAGCGTCCCGAGACGTCGTCGAACATGCTCGCCATTTCGCGGGCGGCATGGGGCTGGAAACGACCGGACGAAGCGGGAGGTGCCGGCATTTGAACGGAGCCTGGGGCGGGAGGGTGGTGCGCCCGACAGGAATCGAACCTGTAACCTTTAGCTCCGGAGGCTAACGCTCTATCCAATTGAGCTACGGGCGCGCAGGTCAGCGTTTATAGCACACGACCGCGCATGCGTCACTCGTGACGGCGACCACTCGCGCGTCGCGGCGGCGCCGCTGATATCCTCGCGCCGTGGCTTCCATCAATCCGTCCACCGGCACGACGCTGGCCGAGCACGCGCCGCACGCGCCGCAGGAAATCGGGCGGCGGCTGATCGCGGCGGTGGCGGCGCAGCGACTGTGGCAAGCGGCCTCGCCGCGAGATCGAGCGGCTGCCCTGGCCGGCGTCGCGGCCACGCTGCGCGCTCGACGCGACGAACTGGCGCGACTCGCGACCCTCGAGATGGGAAAACCGGTCGCTCAGGCCGAGGCGGAAGTCGAGAAGTGCGCCTGGGTCTGCGCTCACTACGCCGAGCACGGTCCGGCGATGCTCTCCCCCACGCCGGCGCCGAGCGACGCGTCGGAGAGCTTCGTCCGTTACGAGCCGCTCGGCGTGGTGCTGGCGGTGATGCCGTGGAACTTCCCGTACTGGCAGGTGTTCCGCTGCGCGGCGCCGGCACTGCTGGCAGGAAATGCGGTGGTACTGAAACACGCATCGAACGTCTGGGGTTGCGCCCTCGAGATCGAGCGGGCATTCGCCTCGTCGCTGCCGCCCGGACTGTTCGCGACGCTGCTCGCGCCGGCGGCGGCGGTCGAGGGGTTGATCGCGCGCCCCGAGCTCGCGGCCGTGAGCCTGACCGGTAGCGAGGCGGCCGGGATCTCGGTCGGCGCCGCCGCGGGCCGCGCGCTCAAACCCGCGGTGCTGGAGCTGGGCGGGTCCGACGCCTTTCTCGTGCTGGCCGACGCCGATCTCGATCGCACCCTCGACCAGGCGGTGACGGCGCGCGTTCAGAACAACGGCCAGAGCTGCATCGCCGCCAAACGATTCATCGTCGAGGCCACGATCCTCGAGCCGTTCACCGCGGGATTCGTGCGGCGGATGCGCGCGCTCAAAGTCGGCGACCCGCTCGATCGCTCGGTGCAGGTCGGGCCGCTCGCGCGCCCCGACCTGCGCGACGATCTCCACGCGCAGGTGATGCGCTCGGTCGAGAAGGGCGCGCGCATCCTGTGCGGCGGGCAACCGATGCCCGGTGCCGGCTACTTCTACGCGCCCACCGTGCTGTCGCGCGTCACGCCCGGCATGCCGGCGTTCGATGAGGAAACCTTCGGACCGCTCGCCGCCCTGATCGTGGCTGGCGACGCGGACGAGGCGGTGGCGCTCGCCAATCGCTCGAACTTCGGCCTCGGCGCCAGCGTATGGACGCGCGACGCGACGCGCGGTTGCGCGCTCGCCGAACGGCTCGCGGTCGGCTGCGCATTCGTGAACGGCATCGTGAAGTCGGACCCGCGGCTGCCGTTCGGCGGCGTCAAGCGCTCGGGCTACGGTCGCGAGCTGGGACTCGAGGGCCTGCGTTCGTTCGTGAACGTGAAGACGGTGTGGGTGAAGTAGGGAAACCACGGGCCACCCAGGCGTAGCCCATTTTCGAACCGTCGGGCTCCGCTTCGCCTCCGCATCCTGCTCCGGCTCGCTCGTCCTCACCTCGCTCCGCCGTCCTGGCGGATCGAGGTTGCGGAAGCCCTAGGTTCGAAAATGGGCTACGCCTGGGTGGCCCGCGTCCCCAGTACCCGCAACACCTCGCTCACGTCCTTGTCGCCCCGGCCCGAGAGGTTGACCAGCACCCGGGCGTCGCGGCCGAGCTTCGGGCCTTCACGCAGCAACCAGGCGAGCGCGTGTGCGCTCTCGAGCGCCGGAAGGATGCCTTCGAGCCGGGCGAGCGTCTGGAACGCGTCGAGCGCCTCGTCGTCAGTGGCCGAGGAGTATTCGACCAGGTGTTGCGACGCGAGCCAGGCGTGCTCCGGGCCGAGGGCCGGATAGTCGAGCCCCGCCGAGACCGAGTGGGTCTCGCGGATCATGCCGCGCTCATCCTGCAGCACCAGCGTGCGCGTGCCGTGCAGCACGCCCACGCTGGGATCGGCGAAGCGCGCTGCGTGCCTGCCGCTCTCGAGGCCGAGCCCGCCGGCCTCGACTCCGACCTTGCGGACGTTCGAGTCGTCGAGGAACGCGTCGAACAGGCCGATCGCGTTGCTGCCGCCGCCGACGCAGGCCACCAGCAGGTCCGGCAGGCCTCCGGCCCTATCCGCGAACTGGCGCCTCGCCTCCTCCCCGATCACCTTGTGGAAGTCGCGGACCATCATGGGAAACGGATGCGGGCCGAGCACCGAGCCGAGCACGTAGTGCGTGTCGCGCACGCGCGTCACCCAGTCACGCAGCGCCTCGTTGATCGCGTCCTTCAGCGTTCTGCTGCCGGAGTCCACTTCGCGCACATCGGCACCCATCAGCTTCATGCGCTCGACGTTCAGGTGCTGGCGCCGCGCGTCCTCGACCCCCATGTAGACCGTGCACTCGAGCCCGAACCGCGCTGCGGCGGCCGCGGTGGCGACCCCGTGCTGGCCGGCCCCGGTTTCGGCGACGACGCGCGGCTTGCCCATGCGGCGCGTCAGGAGGCATTGGCCGATCGTGTTGTTGATCTTGTGAGCGCCGGTGTGCAAGAGGTCCTCGCGTTTGAGGAACACGCGGCACCCGGCGCGCTCCGAGAATCGGCGCACTTCGATCAGCGGCGTCGGGCGTCCGGCGAAGTCGCGCAGGGTCGTGTCCAGCTCGGCGCGAAACGCGGGGTCGGACTGGGCGCGGGCGTACTCGGCTTCGAGCTGATCGAGCGCCGAGATCAGGGTCTCGGGAACGAAGCGGCCTCCGTAGGGGCCGAAATGTCCGGTGGCGTCAGGTCGCGCGGTTCGTGTCATGTCGTCTCACCGCGGCGATGAAGCGCCGCACTTTGTCGGGATCCTTGATTCCGGGGGAGGCCTCGAGCCGCGAGGAGGCGTCCACGCCGAACGGCCTCACCTGGTCGAGCATCTTCTCGACGTTCGATCCTTCGAGTCCGCCCGCGACGATCACCTGGAATTCGGCCGCCACGGTGGCCGCCACGAACCACGGGAAGGTGCGCCCGGAGCCGCCCGAAGTCTGCCCGCGTGCCGTGTCGAGCATCACCAGGTCGCGCTTGTCGGGAAGCGGCGCCAGCATCGCCCCATCCTCCGCGACCGGCACCACGAAGGTGACGGGCAGCGGGAAATCGCGCGGCCAGCTCGCGGCGTCCACGCCGTGGAGCTGCACCCGGCGCACACCGGCGCGGATCGCCAGCTCGCGGGCCTCGTCGGGGCTCGGCGACACCATCACCGCCACGCCCACCGCGCCCGGCAGCGCGTCGAGAATCGAGCGCGCCTGTTGGGGCGATACGCGTCGCGGGCTCTCCCCCATCAGGATGAATCCGAGCCAGTCGGCTCCGGCCTCGAGCGCGGCGCGCGCGTCCTCGAGCCGGGTGAGGCCGCACACTTTGACGATCGTACGCGCCAAGCGTCCTCCATCAGGCGCGGCCTTCGGCGGCGGCGCGTAGCGTGGCGAGCGTCGCCGCGGGATCGGGGCTGGTCATGAAGACCTCACCCATGAGCACGGCGTCGCAGCGCGTCTCGCGCAGCCGCCGCAGCTGATCGGGCGCCGACAGCCCGCTCTCGGCGACCGCGGTCACCAGCGGCGGCACGTCGGGCAGCAATCGCATCGAGGTCTCGACCTCCACGTCGAAGGAGTGAAGATCGCGATTGTTGATGCCCACCAGCGTCGCGCCGGCGCGGATGGCGCGCGGCAGCTCGGGTGCATCGTGGATCTCGACCAGCGCGTCGAGGCCGAGCAGGCGCGCCTCGGTGATCAACCGCTGCAGCTGCACCTCGGAGAGCACCGCGGCCAGCAGCAGCACGCCGTCCGCGCCGCGCGACGCGGCGTCCAGCAGCTGGTAGGAGTCCACCACGAAATCCTTGACCAGCAGCGGCACCCGGACGTGCGGTCGCACCGCATTCACCCACGCCGGATCGCCCTGGAAGTGGTCGGGCTCGGTCACGATCGAGATCGCCGCCGCGCCGCCGGCTTCGTAGAGCTTCGCGGTCGCAACCGGATCGAGACCGGGGTTCAGGACGCCTCGCGAGGGCGAGGCGCGCTTGATCTCGCACAACAGCCGGAGCGGCGACGAGGCCGAGCCGCGCCGCAGCGCCCGTTCCAGACGTCCGGCGGGTGCCGGCGGGCCGAGTCGCGAGCGCAGCACGTGGCCGGGAACACGCCGCGCCATCTCGGCGACGCGGCGGCGGCGATCGTCGACGATGCGGGCCAGGAAATCCCGGGTGGTATCCATCGCTCAGTTATCCGCCCGCACGATCAGCGTGCCGGCGACCAGATCGTGAAGCGCCTGCCGTCGCGCCGTGAACACCTGCATGATGTAGCCGACGCCGCAGGTCAGGTTGGAGAGCACGTGGCCGAAGTGCCTGCCGGTCGCACGAAGGAAACTGATGCGCCGGCCCTGCAGATCGGTCACGCGCATCCCGAGCGCCATCTTGCCGAGCGTCGCCTGCCGGGCCGAACTCTCCATTCCGGCGTGGTAGATCCACTCGAGAATCGCGCTGATGAATACCGCCAGCGCGATCGAGCTGAGGAAGGACCAGAGCTGCTCGGCGGTCAGGTCGTCGCTGTTGATGATCGCCATGTTGGGCCGCGACACGATCCAGCCGATCGGCACCAGCACGATCTGAAGGATCAACCCGTCCAGCACCACCGCCCAGAATCGCCGCCAGAATCCCGCGTAGCGCACCGGCGGCGCGGTCGTGGCGGAGGCCATCGCCCACGCGCTCTCGGGCGTCACCGGCGCGCCCGGCGCCGGAGCGCTCGCACCCGGAGGCGCGACGGCCGGCGACGAGTAGGCCGGCGCCGGCGGCTCCACGGGCGTCGCGGACGCGACCCTCGCCCCGCAACGTGCACAGAACGCCGCCCCGGCAATCAGCGGCGCGCCACAATTCGAGCAGAACATCGGCGGCCTCCTATCCCGCGTTGAAACGCACGGCGCCGGGCCTAGCCACGAAAGGACGCCAGCTCGGCGAGCTTGGCCGCCGCAGCGCCGCTGTCGATGGCGCGGGCGGCGCGCTCCACTCCGGCTTCGAGCGAGGGCACAGTGGACGAGACCATCAGAGCCGCAGCGGTGTTGAGCAGCACGATGTCACGTGCGGCGCTCTTCTCGCCCCCCAATACCGCGCGCACCTTGGCGGCATTGACCGTCGCATCGCCGCCCGCAATATCGCTGCGATCGGTGCGCGCGAGTCCCAGGCTCTTCGGATCCACTTCGAACTCCCTCACCTTGCCGTCGCGCAGCTCGGCCACGTGCGTGCGCTCGAACACCGTCAGCTCGTCGAGGCCGTCGCGGCCGTGCACCACCCAGGCGCGCTCGCTGCCCAGCCTCTGCAGCACCTCGGCCGCGGTCCGCACCAAGTGGTCCGAGAATACGCCCAGCAGCTGCATGCTCGCTCCGGCGGGATTGGTGAGCGGCCCCAGAATGTTGAAAAACGTGCGTACGCCGATCTCGCGGCGGGGAGCGCTCGCATGGCGCAGGGCGGCGTGATAGTTGGCCGCGAACAGGAAGGTGATGCCGGCGATGTCGAGCGAGCGTCCGGCGCTCTCGGGGGTGAGATCGATGCGCACGCCCAGCGACTCCAGGACGTCGGCGCTGCCGGTGCGGCTCGACATCGCGCGGTTACCATGCTTCGCCACCGCCACGCCGCACGAGGCCGTCACCAGCGCCACGGTGGTCGAGATGTTGAAGGTGCCGGAGTTGTCGCCGCCGGTGCCACAGGTGTCGAGCAGCGGGCTCCGGCGGGTGCGGATCACCGGCAGCCGCTGCCGCATGGCCTGCGCCATGCCGGCGATCTCCTCGGGGGTCTCCCCCTTCATGCGCATCGCGATCGCCAGGGCCGCGATCTGAGACGGCGTGGCATCGCCCGCCAGGATCTGCTCCATTGCCGCTCGCGACTGCTCCTGGGTGAGATCCTCGCGCATCACCGCGCGGCCGATCGCGGACTGGATCACGCGCGCACGCTCTTCTGCTGCCGGCAGAGGGTCAGGAAGTTCTCGACCAGCTTGAGCCCCTGTCGGGTGAGGATGGACTCGGGATGGAATTGGACCCCCCAGGTCTCGTGCTGCTTGTGGCGCATGCCCATGATCTCGCCCTCCGGGGTCCAGGCCATCAGCTCGAGTACCTCGGGCAGGCTGTTTCGCTCGACGATCAGGGAATGGTAGCGCGTCGCCTCGAAGGGATTGTCGAGCCCGGCGAAGATGCCGCGGCCCTTGTGCAGGATCGGGCTGGTCTTGCCGTGCATGATCCGCTCGGCGCGGATCACCCGTCCGCCGAACACCTCGCCGATCGCCTGATGCCCCAGGCACACGCCGAGAATCGGAATCCGGCCCGAGAGTGCTCGAATCGCGTCCTCGGTGATGCCGGCATCCTTCGGCACCCCCGGACCGGGCGAGATCACCAGGCCCTGAAGACCCTTCCTCTCGAGCTCGGCCGCCGTGATCGCGTCGTTGCGCCACACCTCGAGCGTCGCGCCCAGCGAGCCCAGGTACTGGACCAGGTTGTAGGTGAACGAATCGTAGTTGTCGAGAACGCCGATCACCGCACGCCCCGCTCCGCGCGCTGAATCGCCAGCCACAGCGCGCGTCCCTTGTTCATGGTCTCGTTCCACTCGCCTTCCGGATCGGAGTCGGCCACGATCCCGGCGCCCACGCCCCAGTGGGCCTTGCCGTTGGAGTACACCAGGGTGCGAATCGCGATCGCCAGGTCGAGATTGCCATGGTAGTCGAAATGGCCCACCGCCCCGGCATAGATGCCGCGCCGCACCGGCTCCAGCTCCTCGATGATCTCCATCGCCCGCACCTTGGGCGCGCCCGACACCGTGCCCGCCGGAAAGCAGGCCCGCACCACCTCGAGCGGCGTGAGTTCGGGGCGCGCGCGGCCACGCACGTTCGACACCAGATGCATCACCTGCGAATAGCGCTCGACCACCATGTACTCGTTGGTCTCGACGGTTCCGAACTCGGCCACGCGGCCGACGTCGTTGCGGCCGAGGTCCACCAGCATGACGTGCTCGGCGCGCTCCTTGTCGCTCGCGCGGAGCTCCTCCTCCAGCGCGCGATCCTCGTCGGCGTTGCGGCCGCGCGGGCGCGTGCCGGCGATCGGCCTCACCTCGACGGTGCTGTCGGTTCGCCGCACCAGTACCTCGGGCGAGCTGCCGACGATGCACAGCTCGCCGAGCCGCAGAAAGTACATGTACGGAGAGGGATTGGTCACCCGCAGCGCGCGATAGCCCTCGAACGGCGGCTGCGAGACCGCCGCGCTCATGCGATGGCTCAGCACCACCTGGAAGATGTCGCCGGCGCGGATATGCTCCTTGGCGGTCTCGACCGACTTCATGAAGCGTTCCCGCGGCGTCGTCGATTGAGGCTCGCTCGCTTCTCCCCAGGCGGGCGGTTCGATCCACGCCATCGGCTTCCTCAGCCGCTCGACCTCGGCGTTGATGCGCCCGACCGCGGCGTCGTAGGCGGCATCGGGATCGGATCCGCCGGCAGCATGGGTCACCACCTTCAACGTGTGGGTGAGGTTGTCGAAGACGCTCACCACGTCGCCGAACATGAAGACCGCGTCGGGCACCGGAAATTCGTCGGCCGCCCGAGTGGGCAAGCGCTCGAACCAGCGCACCGCGTCGTATCCCAGGTAGCCCACCGCCCCGCCGCAGAACTTGGGCAGGCCTGGCAACGGCACGGCCTGATTGGCGCGCAACAGCTCGGCCAGCTCTTCGAGCGGCGCCCGCGCGAGCTTCGTGACCTTCCCGTTCTCGTGCAGTTCGCAAGCCTGGCCGCGCGCGATGAACACCCGCGAGGGCCGGCTGCCCAGCAGCGAGAATCGCCCCCACTTCTCGCCACCCTCGACGCTCTCGAGCAGGAACGAATAGGCGCCGTCATCGATCTTTCGGAACGCGGAGACCGGTGTCTCGTGGTCGGCGAACACCTCGCGATACACCGGCACCAGTTTTCCGGTGCGCGCGAGGGCGTGGAATTCGGAGCGGGTCGGAACGATCATCGCGCCGCCGCGCGCGCCGGCGACAGCAGCTCGCGCGCCTGGCGGCGGGTGGTCTCGGTCACCCGGTCGCCGGCCAACATGCGCGCCAGCTCTTCGACGCGTTCGGCGCCTTCGAGCCGGTCGACGCGCGTGACCGTGCGGCCCTTCTCCGCGCGTTTGAACACGCGCACGTGCTGGTTGCCGAGGGCGGCGATCAGGGCCAAATGGGTCACGCACAGGATCTGACGGTGCTCGGCAAGCCGCCGGAGCCGCTCTCCGACCGCTTGCGCGACCGCACCGCCGATTCCGGAATCTACTTCGTCGAAAACCAGAAGGTCAACCCGGTCACGGGCTTGCAGCGCGCACTTGAGGGCCAGCATGACCCTCGACAGCTCGCCGCCCGAGGCGATCCGAGGCAGAGGGCGGGCGGCCTCGCCGGGATTGGGCGTGAAGCTCATCTCCACCCGCTCGATCCCGTTGGCGTGAAACGTCGCGCCCTCGGGTTCCCGCGGGGTGGTGACGAATTCGAGCCGCGCGCTCGAGAATCCCAACGGCTTGAGCTCCCTGCTGATTGCCGAGGACCACTCGGCGGCCGCCGCCCGGCGCTCCGCGGAGAGCGCCCGGGCGGCGCGCTCGCAGGCGGCGCGAGCGACACGCTCTCCCTCCTTCGCGCGGGTCAGCGTCGCTTCCGCGTCCTCGCCGGTCGAGAGCTCGCCGGACAGCTCGTCGCGCCAGTCGAGCAGCTCGGGCACCGAGCGGCGATACTTGCGGCACAATCGCGCGATCAGCGCCCGGCGCTCCTCCACCTGTTCGAGCGCGCCGGGGTCGGCCTGCAGGCGGCTGGCGTAAGCGGCGAGCGCGCGCGCCGCCTCGTTGGCCGAGATGGTGGCTTCGCGCAGCGCGGTCAGCCGCTCCTCGAGCGAGGGATCGAAGCCCGAGGCCTGCTCCACGGCATGGAGCGCCCGGCCCAGCCGGTCGGCGGCGGCGTTCTCGTCGTCGATCAGCTCGGACAACGCGCCGGCGACCAGCTCGCGAAGCCGATCCGCATGGGCGAGGCGAGCGGCTTCGCGGGCGAGGATCTCCTCTTCCCCGTCCTCGAGGCGCGCTCCGTCCAGCTCGCGCGCCGCCTCCATCAGGTAATCGCGCCGCTCGGCGTAGGTGCGCAGCTGCGCTTCGAGGCGCTCGAGCTCGCCGCTGGCTTCCCGCCAGGCCGCCAGCGCCTCGCGATAGGCGTCGCGCTCGGATTCGAGGCCGGCGAGTCGATCGAGCGCCTCGAGGCCCCCTTCCGGGCGCAGCAGACTCTGGTGCTCGTGCTGGCCGTGGAAATCCGCGAGCCGCTCCCCCAGCCTTTGCAGCGCGCTCACCGTCACCGCCGACTGGTTGACGACCGCGCGCGAGCGGCCGTTCGGTTGCACCTCGCGGCGCACGATCAGGGTCTCGCCGTCGAATTCGACCCCCCACTCCGAGACGAGGTTCGCGATCTCCGCGGCGCGTTCGGCATCGACGCGGAACTCGCCCTCGACCACCGCGGCGCGCGCGCCCTCGCGTACCGAGTCCGGATCGGGCTTTCCGCCGAGCAGCAGCGAGAGCGCGTCCACCAGCAGGGTCTTGCCGGCTCCGGTCTCGCCGGTGACCACGTTGAGCCCCGGGCCGAGCGTGATCTCGGCGCGTTCCACCAGGGCGAGGTCGGTGACGGACAATCGTTCGAGCATGGTTCAGGCCGCCGGTTACATGCTTCGCTTGCGGCTCCCCTGCCAGCCGAGCTTGCGCTGGAGCGCGCTGATGAAGGGCCGCTCGGGATTCTGGAACACGCGCACGCCGCCCGCGTCGAGTCGCACTCTCACTTCGTCGCGCGCGTGCAGATCGGTCGAAACCTTGCCGTCGAGCACCAGCACCATGCGCTCGAACGAGCCGATCACCCGCAGCTCGAGCTCGGCGTCGGCGGGAAGCACCAGCGCGCGGCTGCCGAGCGAATGGGCGCAGATCGGTGTCACCACCATGGCTTCGACTTCGGGAGCCAGCACCGGCCCGCCGGCCGAGAGCGAATACGCGGTCGAACCGGACGAGGTCGCCGCGATCAGCCCGTCGGCCACCAGGTGGCCGAGATCGTGGCCGAGCGCGCGCAGCCGCAGGTGGATGGCCGAGACGCCGCCCGCGCCCTTCACCACCGCGTCGTTGAGCGCGACGCCACGCATCACCGTCTTCCCGCCGCGCCGAACCAGCGCGCTGACCAGCCGGCGGCGCGACAGCGGCCAGTCGCCGGCCAGGACGTGGTTCACGGCGCGATCGAGATCGCGGCTCTCGGCGATGGTGAGGAAGCCGAGCCCGCCGAAGTTGACGGGCAGCAGCGACGCGGTGCGCCCGGCCAGCGCGCGCGCGCCGCTCACTGCGGTGCCGTCGCCGCCCAGCGTCACCAGCACCTGGCACCAGCGCGCCAGCTCGGGGAGCGGCAGGCCGTCATCGCGCCGCATGCTCGAGGCCAGGCGGCCGTCGAGGCGCACCTCGATGCGGCGCCGGGCGAGTCGCCTGGTCAGCGCCAGCGCCGCGCGTCGCACGCCGGCGCGGCCGGTGTGGCCGAGGATGCCGACGCGGCGAATCCGCGCGCTCATATGTACTGGCGCTGGGAGGCGCGAATCCAGTCGAGGGTGCGGCGGGCGATGCCGGCGGCGTCGAGGCCGCAGCGGCGCAGCAGCTCATCGCGTTTGCCGTGCAGCACGAATTCGTTGGGGATGCCGAGCCGCAGTTGCGGGGTCGCGGACAGGTCGAGCCGATCGAGGCACTCGCTCACCGCGCTGCCGAAGCCGCCGGCGATGACGTTTTCCTCGATCGTGACGATGCGTCCCACCGAACGCGCGAGTCCGCCGATGGTCTTTTCGTCGAGCGGCTGGGCGAAACGCGCATTGACGACCGTCACCGACAGGCCCTGCTCGGCCAGCAGCTCGGCCGCCAACAGTGACGGAGCGACCATGGCACCGAGGGCGATCAGCGCGGCGTCTCCACCGGCGCGCAGCTGCTCGGCGCGGCCGATCTCGAGCACGCGCGGCTCGCGACGGGGCAGTGCCTCTTCCGGGATCGGCGAGCGCGGATAGCGCACCGCGATCGGCGCGTGACCCTCCCACATCGCGGCGGTCCAGAGCATGTCGCGCAGCTCCTCGCCGTTGCGCGGCTGCATCACCACGGTGCCGGGGATCATGCGCAGGTAGCCGACGTCGAACACGCCGTGCTGGGGCGCGCCATCCTCGCCCACCAGGCCGGCGCGGTCGATGCACAGCACGATCTTCAGGTTCTGCACGGCAGCGTCGTGGATGATCTGATCGAAGCCGCGCTGGAGGAACGTCGAGTAGATGGTGGTGAGCGGCACCATGCCCTCGGCGGCCAGCCCGGCCGAGAACGTGACGGCGTGCTCCTCGGCCATGCCGACATCGAAGAAGCGGTTCGGAAACGCCCGGGCGAACGCGCTGAGCCCGGTGTTGTCGGTCATCGCGGCGGTGACGGCGACCAGATTGGGGAGCGCTTCGCCCAGCTTCCTGGCGGTCTCGCCGAACACGTGTGAATAGGTCTTCTTCGCGCCCTTGGATGCCGTGCCGGTGTCGGGATCGAACACGCCGACGCCGTGGAAAGTGGTGGCGTCGGTCTCGGCTGGCGCGTAGCCGCGTCCCTTGCGGGTCAGCACGTGCAGGAAGACCGGCTCGTCGAAGCGCTTGAGATCCGAGAGCGTCTCTTCGAGCACGTCGAGATCGTGACCATCGATCGGCCCGAAGTACTTGAAGCCCAGCTCTTCGAACAACAGTCCGGGCAGCACCAGGTTCTGGAGCCCCTCCTTCACCCGGCGGGCGCCTTCGCGCGCGCGCAGCGCCTTGGGCAGCTTGCCGAGCAGCTCGTACACGTCCTGCTCGAAGCGGCGGTAGATGCGGCTGGTGGTGAGCTTGGTGAGGTAACGGTGGATCGCGCCGATGTTGGGCGAGATGCTCATCTCGTTGTCGTTCAGGATCACGATCAGGCGCTTCTTCAGCTCGCCGGCATTGTTCAGCCCTTCGAACGCCATGCCGCCGGTGAGTGCGCCATCGCCGATCACGGCGATCACGTGGTGATGCTCGCCCTTCAGATCGCGCGCCACGGCGAAGCCGAGGGCCGCCGAAATCGAGGTCGAGCCGTGGCTGGTGCCGAACGGATCGTGCTCGCTCTCGGCGCGGCGCGGATAGCCGGCGATTCCGTCCCACATGCGCAGCGTGCCGAAGCGCTCGAACCGCCCGGTCACCAGCTTGTGCGGATAGGACTGGTGCCCGACGTCCCAGATGATCTTGTCGCGCGGCGAATCGAAGATGCGATGGAGCGCGAGGGTCAGCTCGACCACACCCAGATTGGGCGCGAGGTGGCCGGCGTTGCGGGCCACGGTCTGGATCACCTCGTGGCGGATTTCGGTCGCGAGCAGGGCCAGCTCTTCGCGGGAGAGCTTCTTCAGGTCGGCTGGAGAGTGAATCCGTTCGAGCAGGCTCATCCGAACAATCGATCCCAGGTCAGGGCGCTGGCGACGCCGAGCAGAGCGCCGATCAGCACCTCGAACGGCGTGTGGCCGAGCAACTCCATCAGGCGCTGCGTCCCCGCGTGATCCTCGAAGTGCTCCTCGATCAGGCGGTTGAGCACCGCCGCGTGCCGGCCTGCCGCGCGCCGCAATCCCGCCGCATCATACATGACGATCAGGCTGAAGAATAGCGTCACGCCGAACATCGTCGAGCGGAAGCCTTCCTGCATGCCGACCGCGGTCGAGAGCGCTGCCACCGATGCGGCGTGCGAGCTCGGCATGCCGCCGGTCTCGACGAAGCGACGCAGATTCCAGCGGCGTGACGAGAAGTAGGCCCTCAGGCCCTTGTAGGTCTGGATCAGGAAGCCGATGAGGAGCGCGAGCCAGAACGGTTCCGTGGTGCACCCTCCTGCTCAACCTGGGATGGCGGCGAAAATCGCCGGCCACGATACGGAGACGGGCGCGTCAGGGCAAATGCCGGTGAGTCCGATGGAACTCGGGGTCGGCGAGCGGTCCGGATTCGCTCTTCAGCGCTTGCGCGCGGCCAGCGCCGCGACCAGTTGCCGCAGCTTCCGCGCCCGCGGGCCGAGCGCGGCGAGTCGCTCGGCGATCGTGACGTGGAGCGACGCCGCGTCGGCCTCGGCCTGCCGCTGCCCGACCGCGCGCGGCCAGGTCGCTTTGCCCCGCGCCGCGTCGGTGCCGCCACGCTTCCCCAGACGCGCGAGCGTCGAGCCGGCGTTCAACAGATCGTCCTGGATCTGGAAGGCCAGCCCGAGATCGAGCCCGAGATCGTGAAGTCCGGCGATCATGGACTCGTCGGCGCCGCCGGCGATCGCGCCCATTGCGAGTGAAGCGGCGATCAGCGCGCCGGTCTTGCGGAGATGGATCTCGGCCACGTCGTCGCGCGTGACGCGCCGGCCCTCGGCTTCCACGTCGAGGGCCTGCCCCTGGATCAGCTGATTCGCCCCCGCGGCTTCGGCCAGCAGGCGGATCGCAAGCAGCGCGCGCGTCGGCTGGCGCCGCGCGAGCGGCAGGCGGGTCAGCTCCTCGAACGCGAACGCCAGCAGCGCATCGCCGGCCAGCACGCCGAGCGCCTCGCCGAATTTCTTGTGCGTGGTGAGGCGGCCGCGGCGATAGTCGTCGTCGTCCATCGCCGGCAGATCGTCGTGCACCAGCGAGAATGCGTGCACGCACTCGACCGCGGCCGCGGCCGGCAGCGCCTCCCGCCACGAGCCGCCTGCCGCCTCGCTGGCGGTCAGCACCAGCAGCGGGCGCGCGCGCTTGCCGGGAGATAGCGCGGCGTACCGCAGCGCGTCACCGAGCTTGCCGTCCGGCGAAGCGTGCGCGGCCAGCGTCTGGCGAAGATAGGAATTGAACGCGGCACGCAGCGTGGCGAGCGAGCCGCGAGAGCGCGGAGCGGCGGCCGCCGCGCTCAAAACGGCAACTCGCCTTCGGAGGGCTTGCCGCCGCCCGAGCGCCGATGGGGCTCGCCCGGCGCCTCGTCGGTATCGGCGGAATCCGCCAGGCCCAGCTTTTCGATCCGCTTCTCGGCCTGCTCGAGGGTCTGAGTGAGTTTTTTCGCGAGCGCCATGCCCTTCTCGTAGTGGGCCAGCGATTGGTCGAGCGAGAGGGCTCCGCCCTCCAGCTCCTCGACGATGCGCTCGAGCTCGCCCATGGATTCCTCGAAGCCCGGCTCCGCCGATTCGTCCGGCGGCCGGGCGGCCTTGTCACGCGCCATGCGTCCCTCCCGCGCGCACCTCGGTGACGCGCGCATCCGCTTCCCCTCGCGCGAACTCGATGGTCAGATCCTCTCCCACTCGCAGCCCTTGCGCGACGCGCACCAGCGTACCGTCGGCCGCGCGCACCAGGCAATAGCCCCGTTCCAGGACGCGTTTCGGTGAGAGGGCGCGCAGCCGGTGCATTCCGGCCTCGAGCTGCTTGCGCTTCTGGAATACCAGCGTCGTCATCGCCGTGTGCATGCGATCACGCTCGGCGAGCACGGCTTCGCGTCGCTCGGCGATCGCGCGCCGCCACTGGCGGAATGCATAGCGATCGATCGCGGCCGAGAGTCGGTCGCGCGCCGCGCGGAGCTCGGTCGCGAGCGCGGCACGCAGGCGATCGAGCAGCCCGTCGAGACGCTGCTCCCAGGCCCCGAGCAGATCGCGATGGCGGCGAAAGCCGTACTTGCCGGTGAGCGCGGCAAGCTTCTGCTGGCGAACCTCGATCGCTCGCCGGACGCCGCGCTCCAGGCGCTCGCGCAGTTGCCGCACGTGGCGCGAGACCTCGGCGCGGTCGCGCACCGCGATCTCGGCGGCGTTGGAGGGCGTCGCGGCGCGCACGTCGGCGGCCAGATCGGCGAGCGTCCAGTCCACTTCGTGGCCAACCGCCGAGATCACCGGGATGGCGGAGCCGGCGATTGCCCGCACCACCGCCTCTTCGTTGAACGCCCACAGATCCTCGAGCGATCCGCCGCCGCGCCCGACGATCAGCAGATCGACGTCGGCCCGCTGGTTGAATCGCTCGATCGCCGCGGCGATCTCGGGCGCCGCGCCCTCCCCCTGCACGCGAACCGGCGCCAGCACGATCTCGATCGCCGGCCAGCGCGCCTGGAGCACCTTGACCATGTCCCGCACCGCCGCCCCGACCGGCGAGGTGACCAGGCCGATGCGTTTCGGATACTGCGGAAGCGGGCGCTTGCGGGCCGGATCGAACAGGCCTTCGGCGGTCAGGCGTCGCTTCAGCTCCTCGAGGGCCAGCAGCAATGCGCCCAGACCCCCCGGGCGCATCTCCTCGACCACCAGCTGATAGCCGCCGCGCGGTTCGTAGACGCTGATCGCCCCGAACGCTTCGACTTCGGTGCCGTCGCGCGGCTCGAAGCCGAGCCGCCCCGCGCTGCCGCGCCACATGACGCAGTTGAGCAGCGCCTCCTTCCCCTCTTTCATCGCGAAATAGAGGTGGCCGCTCTCGGCGCGCTTGAAGCCCGAGATCTCGCCCCGCACCCACACCGCCGGGAAGGCTTCGCCGAGCGTCTCCTTGATGAGACGGGTGAGGGCGGCGACGCCCAGAATCGATTCGCGTTCGGCCGACACCGTCATGCGGACTCCGAGTCGCTCAACCGCGCGCGGCGGCCCCGGCGCGCGCGGCTTGCCGCTCGGCGGCCAGCAGCGTGTTGGCCACGACCATCGCCACGGTCATGGGTCCCACGCCGCCCGGAACCGGGGTCAGCGCGCCGGCCACTCGCGAGACCGTCTCGAACTCGACGTCGCCGGTGAGGCGGTGCCCCGACTTGCGCGACGGATCGGGAACGCGATGGATGCCGACGTCCACCACCGTCGCGCCCGGCTTCACCCATGCGGAGGTCACGGCTTCGGGCCGGCCCATCGCCGCCACCAGCAGATCGGCTTCGCGGGCGAGCGTTTTCAGCGCGGGGCCGCTGGCGCTGTGGCCGAGCGTCACCGTCATGTCCACGCCCTTCTGCGAAAGCAGCGTCGCCAGCGGGCGACCCACCACGTTGCTGCGCCCGAGCACCACGGCGTGCCGGCCCGCGAGTGGAATCTGATGGTGGCGCAGCAGCTCGAGGATGCCGAGCGGCGTCGCCGGCGCCATGGCCTCGAGGCCCTGCGCCAGCCGGCCCGCGTTGAGCGGATGGAATCCGTCCACGTCCTTCACCGGCGGGATCGCCTCGAGCACCGCCTGCGGCTCGGCCGGAGGGGGCAGCGGAAGCTGCACCAGAATGCCGTGAACGCTGGAATCGTCGCCGAGGGCGCGCACGCGCTCGACCACCGCGGAAGTCGGGGTGCCGGCCGGGAGCTCGACGCGCCGCACGTCGATGCCGACCTCGGCGCAGGCGTCCGATTTCCTCGCGAGATAGATGCGAGACGCGGGATCCTCCCCCACCGAGACCAGCGCGAGGCGCGGGATGACGCCCTGCTCGCGCAGGCGCTGAACACCGACCCGCGCCCGCGCGCGCACCGCAGACGCCGCCTGATCTCCGGACAGGGCTCGCGCCGCGCCCGACCCGGCGTGCGCCGCCGCCCCGCTCTCGTGCAGCAGCTCGATCCAGCGGATCGAGGCGGCGCGGCCGGTCGAAGCGTCCACCTCGAGCAACACGGCGTTGAGTCGAGGGTCTCCCGCCGCCGGCACCAGGCGCTCGGGCAGCCCGGTCAGGAAGCGCCGGAGCGCGGCGGTGCGATCCATGCCGATCACCGATTCGAAGCCGCCGGTCATGCCGGCGTCGCACTGGAACGCGGTGCCCCTCGGGAGCACGCGCGCATCGGCGGTGGCGACGTGCGTGTGAGTGCCCACCACCGCGCTCACGCGGCCGTCGAGGTGCCAGCCCATCGCGATCTTCTCGGCGGTGGTCTCGGCGTGGAAGTCGACCAGGATCACGCGCACGCCCTGCTCGCGCAGCGCCGCCACCGCGCGATCGGCCGCGGTGAAGGGGCTGTCGGCCTCCTTCATGTAGACGCGCCCGAGCAGATTGACCACGCCGATCGAGGTGCCGTCCAGGCCCTGGAACACCCGCCAGCCCTGCCCGGGAGTGCCGTCCGGGAGATTGGCCGGGCGTACCAGCCGCGTTTCTCCGGCGATGTAGTCCATCGAGTCGCGCTTGTCCCACAGGTGATTGCCGCCGGTCAGCGCGTCAACGCCGGCGCTGAACAGCTCCTTCGCGGTCTCGCGGGTGACCCCGAAGCCGGCCGCCGAGTTCTCGGCGTTGCAGATCACCAGGTCGAGCCCGTGGCGCGCGCGCAGCCCCGGCAACAGTGCGGTAACCACGTCGCGCCCGGGCGAGCCGATCACGTCGGCGATGAAGAGCAGTTTCAGCACGCTTGCCTCACTTGGCGTAGTCCACGGCGCGCGTCTCGCGAATCACGGTGACGCGAATCTGCCCCGGGTATTCCAGCTCCTTCTCGATGCGCCGCGCGATCTCGCTGGCCAGCCCCTGAGCGCGGGCGTCGTCCACCCGGCCATGCTCCACCATGATACGCACCTCGCGCCCGGCCTGAATCGCATACGATTTTTCGACGCCCGGAAACGCGCTGGCGATCTTCTCGAGCGACTCGAGACGCTTGATGTAGACCTCGAGACTCTCGCGCCGCGCGCCCGGCCGCGCGCCCGAGATCGCGTCGGCGGCCGAGATCAGCACCGGCCACAGGCTGCCGCCCGCGTAATCGTCGTGGTGGAAGCCGATCGACTCGAGCACCGGCTGCGGCTCGCCGTAGCGCGCCGCCAGCTCCATGCCGAGCGCGGGATGGGTGCCCTCGTGATCGTGGTCGATGGCCTTGCCGATGTCGTGCAGCAGGCCTCCGCGCTTCGCCATCTTCTGATCCATGCCGATCTCGGCCGCCATCATTCCGGCCAGGTGAGCCACCTCGATCGAATGGCGCAGGATGTTCTGCCCGTACGAGGTGCGGTACTGGAGCCGCCCGAGCACGTTCTGCAGCTCGGGATGGATGCCGTGCACGCCGACCTCGAGGCAGGCGTTCTCTCCCAGCTCGCGGATCTTGTTCTCGACCTCGACCTTGACCTTGCCCACCACTTCCTCGATGCGGGCCGGATGAATGCGGCCATCGGCCACCAGCCGCTCGAGCGCGATGCGGGCGATCTCGCGCCGCACCGGATCGAATCCCGAGAGGATCACCGCCTCGGGCGTGTCGTCGATGATCACGTCCACGCCGGTGATGATCTCGAACGAGCGGATGTTGCGACCTTCGCGGCCGATGATCCGGCCCTTCATGTCGTCGCTCGGCAGGTGAACGACCGATACCGAGGATTCCGAAGCGTGGTCACCGGCGTAGCGCTGGATGGCGAGCGTCAGGATCTTGCGGGCCTCGCGCTCGGCGTTGCGCTGCGCAGAGTCCCGGATCTCGGCGGTGCGCCGCTGGGCCTCGGCACGGGCCTCGTTCTCGATCCGACCGATCAGTTCGGCGTGGGCCTCCTCCACCGTCATGCCGGCGACCCGTTCGAGACGCGCGGTCTGTTCGGTCATGAGCCGCTGAAGCTCGCCGCTCCGCTCTTCGACCGCGCCTTCGCGCTTCGCCAAGTCCTGCTCGAGGCGCTTGAGATCCCGATCCTTCTTCTCGATCAGCTCGACGCGGCGGCCGAACGCGGCTTCCTTCTCTTGAAAGGCGCGCTCGCCGGCCAGCTGGTCGGTGCGCGCCTGCTGGGTCTCGCGCTCGACCTGCTGCTTGTAGCGCAGCGCCTCCTCGCGGCCCTCGAGCACCGCGGTGCGCTTGGCCGACTCGGCCTCGCGCTGGGCCTGCTCGAGCAGCGCCTTGGACTGGCGCTCGGCGCTCTGCATGCGGCTCTTCCCCAGCGCCGCGCGTACGCCGAATCCCACGAAAAAGGCAACGACGGCACCGATCCCGGCGCCGCCGATCAACAGGGTCTGGTTCATCACCTGTCCCCCGAGCCACGCCCCCAATCGACGGGTGGGCGGGACTCCAGGCAGGGAATGTTCCCCGCCAACTGCCGTGTGCCCGGGGTTCTTGAGACCTGGATCACCAGGTGGGCGATCCTTACGACCGGGTCGGCTCTCCGCCGTCCCAACCGCGGACGGGGCGCGGCGTCGCCGGCCACCGGAACACCCATTTGTATTTCTGTTGGTTCAAGAACTGCGTGGCATCACGAGCACGGCAGGGAATTCTTCGAAACGGGCTCCTCCATCGTCTCTCAGGGCGTCGGGCTGTCCTCGAGCAGGCCGTCCAGCACCGCGTTCAAACGGGCGGCACGATCGTTGAATGTTCGTTCACGAGTCTCGCGCTGGGCGCGCTCCTTGAACAGCTCATCGGCGATGTTGAGAGACGCGAGGATGGCCACCTTGGACAGCGAGGCCACCGGCAGTTTCTCGGTGATCTCGCGCATCTTGCGGTCCACGTATGCCGCCACTCCGAGGATGTACTCCTGATCAGCCTCTCCACGGATCGTGTAGCTGTGGCCGAAGATCTGGACCTGCACCAGGTTCTTTGGGTCCATGGTGTCCCCGCGTCGTTGCTCTTCCCCGCATACCTATTGTTTTCGGTTTTCGGCGCGTGAGCGCCGCTATGAACACCGCGAGCCGTAAGGGCCTCGCGGAAGTCGAGTCGATCAGGCTTCGAGCTTTTCCAGCTTCTTGATGAGCGTTTCGATGCGGTGGGCGACTTCGCGCCGCTCGCTCATCCATTCCTTCTGCTCGCGTTTGAGCGCGGTCAGCTCCTGCACCAGCGCGACCGGGTCCTGCCCCTGCAGCTTGTGGTGCGTGTCCTGGGTCTTCGAAGCGAGCTCGTCGCGCTCGCGCTCGAGCCGCGCGCGCTCGTCGCGCAGCTGCTGCACCAGCGCCGCAGCGCGCTCCACGCGCTCCGCCAGCCGGTCGAGGTCGGTTGCCGTCATCGTCGAAGTCTCGTTCATCGTGTCCTCAACTGGCCGCCCATCTCCCTGGCGACGGCCGCCACCATCCGATCCTGGAGGTCCTGGATCTCGGAGTCCGCGAGTGTGCGCTCCGGATTCTGGAAGCGCAGCGCGTAAGCCAGCGAGATCGGACCCGTGGGGTCCTTTCGATACACGTCGAACAACTCCACCGATGCCAGCCACGGCCCGCCTTCCCGACGCAGGATGTCCTGAACCGCGTCGTTCTGCGCGCCGGCCGGAAAGAAGAACGCCAGATCGCGTCGCACCGCCGGAAACCGGCTCGGCAGGGACAGCCGGGGCGCGGCGAGGACCGCAGCCGCCGAGGCATCGAGCCGGCTCACGAACAGATGCACCGGGACCTCGATGTCCCAATCGCGGAGCAGTGCCTGGCTCAGCGTGCCCGCCCATCCGATGCTCGAAGCGCCGCTCGCAACCTCAGCGCTGGCATCAGGTTTCCAACCAGGCGCAGCATAGGCGCGCCATCGAGGGGTGTCAACGCGCATCTCCTCGAGCCACGCGTCCCACAGCCCGCGTGCGTCGTCGAAGTCCACCGGCTGCTGACTGGCGTCGTGCGCGCGCGCCCAGCGCGGACCGATCACCACCGCCGCCAGCAACGGGCGCTCCTCGGGAAGCTCGCCCGCTCGCGCCAGCGCGCCGTTGCCGATCTCGAACAGTCGCACCGACTCGACGCCCTGTTTGAGATTGTGCGCGCACGCGCGCAGCAGGCCGGGCACCAGATTGGGACGCACGATTTCGCTCTCGCGGCTCATGGGATTGGCGAGTCGCACCAGGCGCGTCGGATCCTGGCCGAGCAGCAGCGCGGCCGCCACCGCCTCGCGCTCCGAGACCAGCGTCGTGCACCACGCCTCGTGCAGGCCGCGCGACAGCATCGCGGCGCGCGCCGACTCGATGAATCGTTCCATTTCGGTGCGCCGCGCAAGGGCGCCGCGCGATTCGAGCGGCACGTCGGGGATCCGGTCGTAGCCGTGCGCTCGCGCCACTTCCTCGACCAGATCGTCTTCCTGCGTCACGTCCACGCGCCACGATGGAACGGTGACGCGCAGCGGATCGCCCGGCTCGGCGCCGAATTCGAAGGTCTCGAGCAGCCGCTTGCTCTCGGCGCCGCCGATGTCGACGCCGACCACGCGCGCGACGCGCGGCGCGCGCAGGGTGAGCGTCTTCCGCTTGCCCTCGGTGTGATTGCGCTCGCGCGCCGGCCCCATCCCCACGTCGGAGTCCAGCTCGCGCAGCAGCGCCAGGAATCGCGCGGTCGCGATCGGTGGCATCTCGGGATCGGCGCCGCGCTCGAAGCGCTTCGAGGCCTCGGTCGCGATGCCGAGCGCGCGCGCGCCGCGCCGCACGCGGCGCGGATCGAAATAGGCGACCTCGAGCAGCAGCCGGGTGGTGGTCGCGGTCACCTCGGTCGCCTCGCCACCCATCACGCCGGCCAGAGCCACCGGGCCTTCGCGATCGGCGATCAGCAGCACTTCGGGATCGAGTGCGCGCTCCTTGCCGTCGAGCGTGGTCAGCCTCTCCCCCGCCCGCGCCCGGCGCACGCGGAGCTGAGGGCCCTTCAGCCGGTCGAGATCGAACGCATGCACCGGCTGGCCGAGCTCGAACAGGATCCAGTTGGTGAGATCCACGACGTTGTTGACGCTTCGCTGCCCGACGCTCTCGAGGCGGCGGACCAGCCACGGCGGCGCCGGTCCGATCTTCACACGCTCGATGACCTGGGCGATGTAGCGCGGGCACCCTTCGCGATCCTCGAGGTCGAGGTCGAAGTCGGCGCGCCCCTGCCAGCGCGCCGCGAAGCGCGATTGCGCCGCCGGGGTCCAGCGTCCGCCGAGCGCGGCCTTGACCTCGCGCGCCAGCCCCACCACGCCCATCCCGTCCGGGCGATTGAAGGGAATCTCGACCTCGAGCACCGAGTCGGGAGGCCCGAGCAGCTCGGCCACCGGCCGGCCGGGCGTGAGGAGCGCCGGATCCTGAGTGAAGGTCCGGAGGTCGAGGATCCCGCTGTGATCTTCCGAGAGCTGCAGCTCGCGCGCCGAGCACAGCATCCCCTGGCTCTCCTCGCCGCGGATCTTGCTCGCTTTGATGACGACGCCGTCCGGCAACTGCGCGCCGATCGTGGCGAGCGGGGCGATCATGCCGGCGTGCACGTTGGGGGCGCCGCACACCACGCGCTTCTCCCCCGCGCCGGAATCCACCCGGCACAGGGACAGGCGATCGGCGTTGGGATGCTTCTGCACTTCGAGCACGCGCGCCACCACCACGCCCGGGAACTCGCCGCCCCGGCGCTCGACCCCCTCGACGTAGAAGCCGCGCCGCGTCAGGGCGTCGGCCACCTGTTCGGGCGTGGCGTCGAGCTCCACCCAGTCGCGCAGCCAGGCGTACGAGAGCTTCATGGCGTCAGCCTCTCCCGGATCAACCCCGGCGTGCCGCGCCGGAGGCGGCCAGCTCGCGGTCGATCCAGTCGTTGACCACTCGGTCGAGCAGCGTGAGCGGCAGCGAACCGTGGGTCAGCACCACGTCGTGGAACTTCTTGATGTCGAAGCGGTCGCCCAGCCGATTCATGGCGCGCTCGCGGAGCTGGAGGATTTCGAGCTGGCCGACCTTGTAGGCGCAGGCCTGCCCCGGCATCACGATGTAGCGCTCGATCTCGGTCACCACCTCCGCCGTGTCCATGCCGGTGTTGGCGAGCATGTAGTCGATCGCCCGCTGCCGAGTCCAGCGGTCGCGGTGGATGCCGGTGTCCACCACCAGCCGCACGGCACGGAACAGCTCGGCGCGCATGGCGCCCAGCGAATCGTAGGCGTCGTGGTGGAAGCCTTTCTCGAGCGCCAGGTGCTCGGCGTACAGCGCCCAGCCCTCCGCGTAGGCGGTGAACGGGAGCACCTTGCGGAAGAAGGGCTCGTCCTTCAGCTCCTGAGCGATCGAGATCTGGAAGTGATGCCCGGGAATACCCTCGTGATAGGCGAGGGTCCGCATGTCGGGCCTCCGAGTCTCGGCGGGATTGCGCAGGTTGGCGTAGAACACGCCGGGTCGCGAGCCATCCAGCGCGCCCGCGCTGTAGTACGCCCCCGGTGCGGTCGCTTCCTTGAAGGCCGGCACCCGCTTCACCTCGAGTGGCGATTTCGGACGCGCGTCGAACAGCGAGTCGCAGCGCTTGCTGGCGTCGGCGAGGATCTCGCGATAGCCCGCCAGGATCTCGGCGCGCCCGGAGTCCCCGGCCGGGAAGCCGAAGCGCGAATTCCGGTTCATGTCGAGCAGGCGCGCGGCGAAGCTTCCGCCCTTCAGGCGCACCTGATTCATCAGCGGCAGCATCTGGCCCTGCAGGCGCGCCACTTCCCTCAGGCCCAGCGCATGGATCGTATCGGCGGGCATGTCGGAGGTGGTGAAGCGATGGAGCGCGGCGTCGTAAAAGGCATCGCCGTCGGGCAGCTTCCACACCCCGTCGTCGTCGGTGGCGCGCTGCTCCTGACCCTTCACCAGCGTGATCATCTTCTGGTAGGACGGCACCACCACCTCGGCGATCTCCTGCTCGAGCTTCGCGCGCAACTGGTCGCGCTTCGCAGGATCGAGGCCGCGAATCGAGTCGGTGCCGGTCGCGAAATGCGTGTAGAGCAGGTTCCGCTCGGGCGGGCTGTCGATGAACTTCTCCATCTGGTCCTGTACCTCGAGCAGCACGAAGCGCGGCGGCAGAATCCCCTTCTTCTCGCGCAGCTCGACCCTCTGAACGGTCTGCGTCACCGCCGGGCCGAACGCCGCCACCCGGCGCACGTAGGACTCGGCGTCGCGCGGGGTCTTGAGCGGCTGGAGGTTGAGCATGAAGTCGGGCAGCTCGCTCTGGAAGCCGAACATCTGGTTGAGCGGGTAGCTGTAGGCCCGGAAGCGCGCGGTCTTCACCGCGTCGGTCAGGAACCAGTCCATGACGTCGTAGGAGAGCTGATCGTCCGGCTTCATCTTCCTGCGATCGTAGCGATGCAGCCGCGCGAGATTGTCCTCGGCGAGTTTGAGATCGGCGTCCTCCCCGGCCGGCGAGTAGTCATCGAGCCGGTCGCGCCAGTTGCCGAACGGGACGCCGTTGAGCACGCCGAGCTGCGTGATCAGCTCCGGATGCCGCAGCGCGTAGGTGATGAAGACACGCGCGTAGAAGTGATTGATCGACCACGGCTGGAACCACACCGTGGGTACCACGAACACGGCACTGGCGACGATCAGAAGCGAGAACAGCCCGATCAGGAAGCGCTTCATCGGCTCTCCTAGAATTGGCTGAGGAAGCGGACGTCGTTCTCGAGGAACAGCCGAATCTCGGGAATGCCATGACGCAGCATCGCGATGCGCTCGAGGCCCATGCCGAAAGCGAAGCCCGTGACCTGCTCGGGATCGAGCCCCACGCCGCGAAACACGTTCGGGTGCACCATGCCGGCGCCCAGCACCTCGAGCCAGCCCGAGCCCTTGCAGACGCTGCAGCGCCGCGTGCCGCCGTTCTCCTTCACGCGGCCCTCGCCCCCGCAGATCACGCACGACACGTCCATCTGGCAGCCGGGCTCGACGAACGGGAAGTAGATCGGGATCAGCCGGGTGCGGACGTGATCGCCGTAGATCGAGCGCGCGAAGGTGTTCAGCGTGCTCTTGAGATCCGCCATGCTCACGTCACGCGCCACGAACAGGCCGTCCATCTGGTGGAACTGGTCCATGTGGCTCGCGTCCACCTGTTCGGCGCGGAACACGCGCCCCGGGAACACGAGCCGGAGCGGCAGCCGGCGCTCCCCGCGAGCCGCCTCCTCCATGGCGCGGATCCAGCCCGGCGAGGTGTGGGTGCGGAGCACGACTTCGGGGCTCACGAAATAGGTGTCGTGTGCGTCGCGCGCCGGGTGGTCGGGCGGGAAGTTGAGCTTGGTGAAGTTGTAGGCGTCGTACTCGATCTCGGGGCTCAGGTAGACGCTGTAGCCGAGCCCGTGGAACAGGTCGAGCAGATCGTCGCGCACCCGCGCCAGCACGTGCCGCCGCCCGATCCAGGGCTGGCGTCCCGGCAGCGTCACGTCTCGCGCGCCGGCCGCCTCGGCGGCGGATTCGAGCGCGAGGCGGCGGGCGTCGTGGATCTCCGAGAGCCAGCGCTTCAGCAGATTGAGCCCGCGCCCGCGGATCTTGCGCTGCTCGACGGTGAGCTTCGGCAGCTCGGCGAGCGCCAGAGTCACCGCGCCGCGTTCGCGTCCCAGCAAGTCCACGTGGCAGCGTTGCAGACTGGCGGAGTCGGGCGCACCCGCAAACCACTGAGCGCCCAGCCTGTAAATGCGCCCGAGCTCGGGGTCGAGAGCGTCGAGCTCGGCGGCATGCTCCTGATACTGGACCGCAAGAGGCCCAGGGTCCGCGCCCGGATGCTGCGCATCGAGAACGCCCGAGAGATCGAGCGGTTGCGCGCTCACGCCACCGCCGACTTTGCCACCTCCGCCAGCTTCGCGAACGCGGCGGCGTCGCGCACCGCGAGGTCCGCCAGCAGCTTCCGATTGACCTCGATGTTGGCGCGCTTGAGGCCCGAGATCAGGGCGCTGTACGAGAGACCGTTGATCCGGGCCGCGGCGTTGATGCGGGTGATCCACAGGCGGCGAAAATCCCGCTTGCGGGTGCGGCGATGCTCATAAGCGTACTGCCCGGCGCGCTGCCCGGTCTGCAGCGCGGTCTTGAACAGCTTGCGACGTCCGCTGTAGTTGCCCTTGGCGGCTTTGAGGACCTTGCGCCGGCGTGCGCGGGCGGGGACGACGGTTTTCGAGCGAGGCATGGCGAATGACCCTTTCTAAAGACGACGCGCGCGGGGAGACGCACGATCGCCGGATCGTTGACGTGTCGAAGAACGCGAGCTAGCGCTTGCCGAGCATGCGCAGCACACGCGCCTGATCGGGGGCGGCGACCACCACCAGGCCCACCAGCTTGCGCTTGCGCCGGCGCGACTTTCCGATCATTCCGTGGCGAAGGCCGGAATGACCGCGGACCGCCTTGCCGGATCCGCTGACCTTGAACCGCTTGGCCGCGGCTCGATTGGTTTTCTGCTTGGGCATCGGGGCTCCTTCTCAGGACGTCGGGGAACGTCCGGGCTTGTCGTTTCCCGGCGCCGCCGGGGCGCCGGCTTCCTTGCTCGCGGGCTTGGCCGAGGCGCCCGGCTTGGCCGGCTTCGGCATCAGCACCGTGAGCAGCGTGCGACCTTCGGAACGCGGCGGCGTTTCCACCGTGGCCACGTCGCCCAGGGCCGCGATCACCTTCTGAATCAACTTGTGGCCCAGTTCCTGGTGCGCGATCTCGCGCCCGCGAAACGTGACCGTCACCTTGACCTTGTCGCGCTCCTCAAGGAACTCGCGCGCGTGGTTCACCTTGAACAGGTAGTCGTGCTCCTCGATCTTGGGCCGCATCTTGATTTCCTTGAGCTGCATCTGGTGCTGGTTCTTCTTGGCCTTGCGCGCACGCCGGTTCTGTTCGTACTTGAACTTGCCGTAATCCATGATGCGGCAGACCGGGGGCCGCGCCGTCGGCGACACCTCGACCAGATCGAGCCCGCGCGACTGGGCCATCGCCAGGGCTTCGCGAGTGGTGATCACTCCGACCTGCTCGCCGTCGTCCCCGATCACTCGGACCTGGGGAACGCGGATGCGCTCATTCACTCGAATCTCGGGCTGCTTAGGAATCGTAATGGTCGTGACCTCCGATGATGATCTTCCCCCGCCCTCGAACGTCGCAGTCGCCAGAAGCGAAAGCGCCGGACGGGATCTTCAAGCGAGAAGAACCCGCCCGGCGCTTGGCCGCGCGAATGGCGCCGCGAAGAACTCGGCACCAACTCGAACCCTTGAGCAGGCGGCGTTGGCCCGCGGGGGTGAGAAGCGAGTCGCTTCTGCTTGAGAACGAGCGGCAGTGTAGCGGCAGAACCGGCCCCAGTTCAAGCGCCCGGGGGCGCGCTCAGGGCAGCCAGCTCACCTTCCCCGTTTCCAGCGAGTAGACCGCGCCGACGATCTTCAGATCGCCCGACTTCACGTGGGCGGCGAGCACGGGCTCACTGGCCTTGAGCTGTGCGACCACATTCTCGACGTTCAGGCGAACGGCATTCTCGACTCGGTCCCCGGGCAGGGTCTTGGCCTTTTCGACCGCCGGCAGGATCGGCGTGATCAGCGCGCCGAGATGTCCTTCGGGGGTCCCGCCTTCGGCCGCCGCCGAGACCGCGCCGCACTTCTGGTGGCCCATCACCACCACCACCGGAACGTGCAGGTGTTCGACCGCGTATTCGACGCTCGCGATCACCGCGTCATCCGCGATGTTGCCGGCCACCCGGATGTCGAAGATGTCGCCGAATCCGGCATCGAACACCAGCTCCGGAGCGACGCGCGAGTCCGCGCAGCTGAGCACCACCGAATGCGGATGCTGGCCCGACACCAGAGTGAAGCGCCAGGTGCTGCTGGCGTGCGGGTGAGTCGAATGCCCCGACGACTCCCGCTGGTTCCCCGCCTTCAGCTCCTGGAGCGCCTGATCCGCGGTCGGCGCGGCCGGCTGGTGAGATGGCGGCGAGGCCAGGCCCGCCGAACCGCTCAGGAGCACGACGATCGACGCCACCGCCATCGCGAATCCCGAGAACCGCATCCGTCGATCCCCCTACCGTTTCGACCGGGGCCTTCCGGCCACTCGAATCGCTCCGCGCCCCGCCGCCTTGGCAAAGCGCTCGTAGTCACGCTCCGACTGCTCGGCGTAGCCTTCCGCGAATTCCAAGATCGCCTCGTCGAAGACCTCGCTGCGACCAAGGTACCCGGAAATCGACGCCGCGTCTCCCCCGCGCGCGTGCGCGAGGGCCAGCGCCCACCCGCACAGGCGGCAGTATTCCTCCCCGGCTTCGGCGTCGGATTCGGGCGTGATCTCGATGCCCCCCTTCATGTCGCGGAGCTGCCGGACGTAGAAATGGAATCCCATCCCGGTGCCCCACCCGAGAAAGATGTCGGGGGCGCCCTGAATCAGCCGCTGGCCATCCACGATGCGCCGGCCCTCGCTTTCGTGGCCGGAATCGAGACCTCCGTAGGTCGCGAGCACCGAAGGTTGTGCCTCCTTGACCTGGAGGAAGAGCGGGTCGTCGTCGTGATTGCCGTTGAGGAAGACCACCCAGCATCGCGTGCCCACGCTGCCGACGCCGACCACCTTGCGCGCGACGTCGATCACCCGGTACTGGGCCAGCAGCCGGCGACGGTCGGGATTGAGGGTGGCGAGGTAGGCGCGAAGCAGATTCTCCAGCGCCTTGAGGATCGGAATTCCGTCCGAGGTGTGGGTCTCGCGCACGATCAGCGGGCGATCCTCGGCGATTCGCAGCCGCTCGTTGACGATCTCGGTCATCTTGTCGAGCACCTGGAGGTGCGTGCGCTTGCGCGCCTTCTGGAACATCACGTCGAGGCGAGCGGACACTCGCGGCGAGAGCGCGGCCATCACTGCCGGTTCGTCGATGCGCGAGTACCAGAGCTGCAGATGGCCGAGCTCGGCGTACTCGCGCATGCGCTCCCGGTAACTGGTGACCAGCGCGCGCACCGAGTCGCGAACGTGTGACCTACGGTCTCCAATGTAGCGCCCGACCAGGATCAGGCTGGCCGCGAGGCGCTTGAGGTCCCATTCCCACGGCCCGCGCAGCGTTTCATCGAAATCGTTGATGCCGAAGACCAGATTGCGCTCGGCCGAGGCGAACACGCCAAAATTGGCAACGTGCAGATCTCCGCAGGTCTGAACATGAAGGCCGGTGGCCGGCGTGCCGATCAGATCCGCGGCCATGATGGCGGCGGCGCCGCGCATGAACGCGAACGGCGACTCGAGCATGCGCGAATGCCGAATGGGCACGTACTCGGGAAGCCGGGACTTCTCCTGCTCGCGCAGGATGTCCAGCGGATCGCGGCGGCGTGGCGAGGGCTTGAATCGCGCGTGGCTCTCTCGCGGCACTCGATCGCGCAGGCGCTTGCCGGCGGCACGCCGGTCTTCGACCGAAGGCCGCGGAAGGAGAAAGCGCTCCAGCAAGTCGTGAGGGGCGGATCCGTGGCCGGCTGGAAGGTCACGGCTTCGAGTTCCGCGCGCGGTGCGGCGCGCAGCGGCGCGAGATGGGGCCGGGGCTCCCATGCCGAGGATTATACCGTTCGCGGAAAGCTATTCTCCGGCCAATTCCAAGATCTTTCGCGCCGTGTTCCAGTTCCGCGCCGTGCCGCGCGTGCCGAGCTTCGACTCGATCAGCTTGAGGTTGAGACGGGAACGCCCCTGCCCATCGGGGTAGGTGATGTAGAGGTGTCGAGCTCCAGGCGCGATCTGCTCCCGCCCGGGAATCGCCGCTCGCAGCGTCGCGATCCCGGCCGCGGTGGGCGCGTGCTTGAGGGGCATGACCACCAGGCGGGCGGGATCCTCCCTCGCCATCTTCGCGAACGGGTTGTGATCGAGGATCTCGTTCCACTCGGCCGGATCCCGGACCAGGAAGTCGGTCGCGAGCTTCAAACGTTTGGCGGCTTCGGCCTCGAGCAGCTTCTCGAGATCGCCCCTTTGCGCCGTCTCGAACACGACGTTGCCGGTCTGGAGGAGCGTCCGGACCGAGGCGAAGCCGAGCTTCTCGAAGAACGAGCGCAGCTCGGCCATCGGCACGGTGACCCCACCGACGTTGATGGCGCGCAGCAGGGCGATACGAGTCGGCATCGGGGGTGTGGCGAGCGCTACTTCTTCTCGCGCACCTCGGCCAGCACGCGCGCCAGGAACGCCTCGCGGCTCATGGCCTCGAGCTGACCTGCGCCCTTGCGGCGCGGCGAGCAGGTGCCGGCTTCGGCCTCGCGGGGCCCCACCACCAGCATATAGGGCACCTTCTCGAGCTCGGCGTCGCGAATCTTGGCCCCCATCTTCTCGTCGCGCTGGTCGACCTCGACCCGCAATCCCCCGTCGCGCAGGAAGCGCGCGGTGTCGGCCGCGTAGTCGTTGGCCTTGGAATTGGCGGAGATGATCTTCACCTGTACCGGCGCCACCCACACCGGGAACTCGCCGCCGGTGTGCTCGATGTAGATGCCGACGAATCGCTCCATCGAGCCGAGCAATGCGCGATGCAGCATGATCACTTCGTGGTCCTGGCCGTCGGGGCCGGTGTAGTGGACGCCGAAGCGCTTGGGCAGGTTCAAGTCCACCTGAATGGTGGGGCACTGCCACTCGCGCCCGATCGCGTCCTTCAGCTTCACGTCGATCTTGGGCGCGTAGAACGCGCCGCCGCCCTCGTCGACTTCGTAAGGGAGCTTGCGGCGCTCGAGCGCCTGGCGCAGCGCGTCGGTCGCGAACGCCCACTCCTCGTCGGAGCCCAGATACTTCTCCTTGGGGCGCGTGGCGAGATAGCAATCGTACCGGTAGCCGAAAGTGCGGAGCAGATGGTCCATCAGGTCGAGGATGGCCTCGACCTCGCCCGCGAGCTGATCCGGAGTGCAGAAGACGTGCGAGTCATCCTGGGTAAAGCCGCGCACGCGCTCCATGCCGTGCAACACGCCCGAGCGCTCGTACCGGTAGACGGTGCCGAGCTCGGCGTAGCGCAGTGGCAGCTCGCGATAGGAGTGCTTGCGGGTGTTGTAGATCATGATGTGACCCGGGCAGTTCATGGGCTTCACCCGGTAGGGATGCCCGTCGATGTCCATCGGCGAGTACATCATGTCGGCGTAGTTCACGAGGTGCCCCGAGATCTCGTAGAGCCGCTCGCTGGCGATGTGCGGGGTGTACACCAGCTGATAGCCGCGCTTCAGGTGCTCGTCCTTCCAGAACTGCTCGATCACGTGCCGCACCATGCCGAGCCTGGGATGCCACAGCACCAGGCCGGCCCCGACCTCTTCGTGGATCGAGTAGAGATCGAGCTCGCGCCCGAGCCGCCGGTGGTCGCGACGCAGCGCCTCGGCGACGCGCTGGAGGTAGTCGTCGAGTTCCTGCTGGGTCGGGAAGGCGGTGCCGTAGATGCGCTGCAGCATCTCGTTCCGCTCCTGCCCCAGCCAGTAAGCGCCCGCGACGTGGGTGAGCTTGAAAGCCTTGATGTCGCCGGTGCTCTTCACGTGAGGGCCGCGGCACAGATCGAGGAACGGGCCGTTGCGATAGGTGGTGACCTTCGCGCCCTCGGGAATCACGTCGAGGAAGTGGAGCTTGTACTTCTCCCCCGCGCGCTCGAAGATCCGGCGCGCCTCGTCGCGCGAGACCTCCGCGTACTCGAAGGGCTGATTGGCCGCGACCACTTCCCGCATCTTCGCCTCGATCCGCTCCAGATCCTCGGGAGTGAACGGCTGCTCGCGCGCGAAGTCGTAGTAGAAGCCGTTCTCGACCGGCGGCCCGCCCGCCACCTTGACCTCGGGGAACAGCTCGGTCACCGCAGTGGCGAGCACGTGCGCCGCCGAATGCCTCAGGCGATAGAGCGGCTCGCCCCCGGGATAGCGGGCGACCTCGGGACGATCTTCGGTGGGCGCCATGGTCACGGTGAGGGCTTCCTCGAAGCCCGACGGCGAAGCGGGTAAGGGAGAAGGTGGTGGGCGCTACTGGACTTGAACCAGTGACCCCTTGCTTGTCGAGCAAGTGCTCTACCAGCTGAGCTAAGCGCCCGCGAGGCGAAGCAGTAAATCGCAGCGTTCAGGCGGGCGTCAAGCGCCGGGGCCGTGGCCCACCAGGTCCTGTGACCGGGCGAACGCGAGGAGTAACATCGGTTGCCACCGGGCCCCGTGCCACCGGAGCCGAAGGAAGAAGGCCGTCGTGAATCGCCACGCGCCGCTGATCTATCTGCTGATGTCGCTGCTTCCCTGCGCGCTCGCCCCCGCCGCTCGCGCGGGCGTCATCGTCGGCGCGCCACGCGGCATGAGCGCCTCGGACTCGGCGGAAGCGATCCGCGAGGCCGAGCTGCCGCCGCGCCACCGGTCGCCAAGCCTCGAGATCGGAGCCGGCGGAACCGAGGGGGATCTCACCGGCGCGACGTCCCTTGCAATCGCTGTGGCGGCGCCCGTGGGAAGACACCTGGGGATCGTCGGGCGCTTCGAGTATTCGCATCTCGAGCAGCAGGGCGATGCGATCTTCCTTGCCATGACGAGCTGGACCGACATGTCGGTGGCGACGGTCGCGGCGAGATGGGAAGAGGCGCATGGAGATCTGCGACCCTATGTCGAAGCCGGCCTGGGCTACGGCTGGTTCCGATCCCGGCTGCTGTTCACTCCCTACGCGCAGATCGAGAACGTCATTTACGGACAGCTCGATTTCACCGACACCGAGGGCCGCGTCTGCCAGACGTTCGGGTTGGGCGCTTCCTGGCACCCGGGCGGCATGCCGGTCGGGATCTTCGGGGAACTGCGGGTCCTGACGTTCATCGGCCCCGATTCCGCGCGGGTCATCCCCTTGCGCGCCGGGCTCCAGCTCGGGGGCTAGACTCTTCGCCCGATCGCCTCGGCGATGGTGCGGATCTGCCGGACCAGCTCGTCGAACTGCTCGGGATAGAGCGACTGGGCGCCGTCCGAGAGCGCGTGATCCGGATCATGGTGCACCTCGACGATCACGCCATCGGCCCCGGCCGCGATCGCCGCGCGTCCCATCGGCGCCACCTTGTTGCGGATTCCGGTGCCGTGCGAGGGATCCACGATCACGGGCAGATGGCTCAGCTCCTTCACCACCGGAATGGCGTTCAGGTCGAGGGTGTTGCGGGTGTAGGTCTCGAAGGTGCGGATGCCGCGCTCGCACAGGATCACCTGCGAGTTGCCCTGCGACAGCACGTGCTCGGCGCTCATCAGCCACTCCTCGATGGTGCACGCCAGCCCACGCTTGAGGAGGATCGGCTTGTGGGTGTGGCCGACCTCCTTGAGCAGGGAGAAATTCTGCATGTTGCGCGCGCCGATCTGGAGGATGTCGGCGTAGCGCGCCACCAGTTCCACCTGCTGCGTGTCCATCACCTCGCTCACCACCGCGAGGTCGTGGGCGTCGGCGGCGCGCCGCAGGATGCGCAGCCCGGCCTCGCCCAGCCCCTGGAACGAATAGGGCGAAGTGCGCGGCTTGAACGCGCCGCCGCGCATGATGGTGGCACCGGATTTCGCCACCGCCTCGGCGATCGCGAACGCCTGGGTCTCGCTTTCGACCGAGCATGGTCCGGCCATGATCGCGAGCTGCGGCCCCCCGATCGTGCAGCGGCCGACGGTGATCAGCGTGTCCTGCGGCTGGAAGGCGCGGCTCGCGAGCTTGAATGGGACCTGGATCTTGCCGGCCGAGGCGACCCCGGGAATCTTTCGCACCACTTCCCAGTCGACCGTGCCCACCTCGCCCAGCGCCGCCAGCCGCACCTGGCCCTCGAAGTCGGTGCGGTGCACCGTCAGGCCGGCCATGCGCAGCCAGCCCATCAGGTCGGAAACCGTGGGTTCGGGAAGCCCCTTCTGCAGCAACACCAGCATCGATTTCGCCTCGAACGAAAACGCCCACGCCGTTGAGGCGTGGGCCGGGAGATCACGCGTGGTCGAGGTCGTTCAGCCGCGGACCCGCGCGGACTCCCGGCGCCGATCGGCGCCGCGATACCACTGCCAGGTCCACAGAGCACTGCGCATCCGAGAGTCTCTCCTCGTGAAACGACCGCAAAAACGCTATCACGGCGCTCGCCGAACGGTCAAAGCCGGAGCTAGCGATCGCGCCCGCGCAGCGCGCGCTGGCGGAGCCAGGCGTCCATCAGCGTGATCGCCATCATGCTCTCGGCCACCGGCACCACGCGCGGACAAATGCAGGGATCGTGGCGGCCCTGGATCTCGACGGTGGTGGTGCCGCCGCCCACTTTGGCGGCGGTCTGCGCCTTGCCGATCGAGGTCGCCGGCCGGACGGCCACCCGCACCACCACATCGGCGCCGTTGGTGATGCCGCCGGCGATGCCGCCCGAAAAATTGGTCACGAAGCGTTCGCCGTCGAACACGTCGTTGGTCTGCGAGCCGTGGAGCGCGGACATGCCGAACCCGCCGCCGATCTCGACGCCCTTGGTGGCGGGAATCGACAGCATCGCGGCGCCGAGCCGGGCGTCGAGCTTGTCCATGGTGGGATCGCCCCACCCCGCCGGCGCGCCGCGCGCCACGATTTCGACCACGCCGCCCACCGAATCCTTCGCGTCGCGCGCGGTCTCGATGACGCGGGCCATTCGCGCCGCCGCCTCGGCATCGGGGCAGCGCACCGGATTCTTCTCGACCTCGTTCCATTCGCGCCGCTCGGTGCGCTCCTCGCCCACCTGGACCGTGCCGCCGACGATGCTCACGCCCACGGTGGCGAGTGCCGCGCGCGCCAGCGCGCCGGCCGCCACGCGGCCCACCGTCTCGCGCCCGGACGAACGTCCTCCGCCGCGATGATCGCGAACCCCGTACTTCTCCAGATAGACGTAGTCGGCATGCCCGGGGCGCAGCACCTCGCGCAGCGCTTCGTAGTCCTTCGATCGCGCGTCGGTGTTGCGCACCAGCATTGCGATCGGAGTGCCGAGGCTCACGCCTTCGAACACGCCCGACAGCAGCTCCACCTGGTCGGCCTCCTGCCTCTGGGTGGTGAGCGCGCTCTGGCCCGGACGGCGGCGGTCCAGCTCGCGCTGGATCGCGGCCGCCTCCACGGCAATGCCGGGCGGCATGCCGTCCACCACCACCCCGACCGCCGGCCCGTGCGACTCGCCGAAGGTGGTGACGACGAACAGCCGGCCGAACGAAGACGACATGCTACTTGCGCGCGGCGGCGCGGCGGCGCGTTGCTTTCCCGGCCCCCGAGCCGTTCGCGCCGTTCTGCTTGAGGAATGCCGCGATGGTGCGCTGGCGGAACGCCTGGTGCGCCGACACCAGGCGTTCGAACTGATAGAGATAGGTGGCGCGGATGTCGGCGCGCGCGTCGACGATCCAGGACTTGCAGCGCTCCCAGGTGACGATGTCCTCGCCGGTGTGATCGAAGAACAGCTCGTCGTGTAGCACGCCGCGGTTGACGAGCGTCCCCACCAGCTCCCAGTAAGAAGTGGTCATGCGGAACCAGCGATCCTCGTCGCTGTGGCTCAGGTAGCGCGACTTGATCTCGGCCCAGTTCGAGGGCTTGAACTCGGTGAGGAACCACTGACGCGCGCGGCGCAGCTCCGGATCGCGGCGGACTTCGTAGAGATGCAGCAGCAGCTCGGCGTCGGCGTGACTGGGCTTGCCCATGGATCGCTCCTTCAAGTGGATCGCGATGAACTCGACTTCGACAGGTTAGCAGGTGCTTCGCCGAGCGGCAGCTCCCACGCGCCGAGCATGATCAGCCACACCACGGTGGCGCTGGCCCACGGCACGAACTCGATGACGGTTTCAGCGAGACGCAACGCACCCTGATCTCCGACGCCGGCGGGGAGCGTCCGGTAGACCAGCACCGCGGCGATCACGGTCACCAGCTCGAGCGCCAGCATGAGCAGCGCGCCGCGCTCCAGGGCCGCCCGCCGAGCAAGCGGTGGAGCGCGGCGGCTGGCCAGGCACATCGCGGCGTAGATGCCGATGTCGAACGGCGCCATGATCTGCACCTCCTGCATCTCGATCCTGGCGCCGAACAGATTGACGGCCGCTTCGGCCACCGCTGCGAGCGCGCGCTGCCAGGGGCCCGAGAGCAGGTAGCTCGGGATCGCGAACAGCGTGGCCCAGCCGATGAAGCGCAGCAGCCACTTCACGGTGCGGCGCTCGCCGAACTCGCGGTCCGGCCCTTCCGCGCCCCTCGCTGAGTGCGGAGCCACAGCATGAACAGCGCGAACACCACCAGCAGCGTGACGGTCTGCCACAGGTAAATGTGGATGAAGTCGAACCACTGGGGCCGATAGCGCATCACCGGCACCAGCGCGAAGATTCGAAGCAGGTTGTAGATCCACAGCAGTCCCGCGCCGGCCAGCATGCCCCCGGCGCGCCACGGCCATGGCGCGGGGAAGGCCAGCATCGCGATCCAGAGAGCGGCGATCGGCATCATCGGCGTGCAGTCGGAGACGATTGCGATGCCGGTGCCGCCCAGCGAGAGATTCGCGCCGCGCGGGTCGCAGGCCATGTGGAAGAGCGGGGCGATTCTCGCGACGCCGCCCACGGTGCGATGGATCCACCACTGGTCGAGCGCCGGGACGAACGCCACCAGCGCCAGCGCCACCGCCCAGCCCAGCACGAAGCGCACCACGAAACCCACCACCGCACGTTGCGCCGCACGTTGCGGGGCCGGCGGCACAACTGATGGAGATGTTTGAGGGCGCGGCGACGTCTTCACGTGGAGCTTGAACCACAGTCGATCGGGATCAGCACGCTCGCGAATGCTGGGCCCGGGGCGGCGGCTCTGTCAATGAGCCGCCGCCCTACCCGGATCTACCTTCCCGGTGTCACCGGGTCACCCCCGGGCGCCAGAAATCAGCGCCGCAAAAGTCTTGGCGCTCGCCTCGGCCGTCCATCGGCCTGGCGGCGAAAAATGAAACCACGGGGACCGCCGCGAGCAGGGCAGCGCGTACCCGCCAGTTCTTGGTTCCTGGGCTTTCGGATAAAAAGAGCGAACGAGAGGAGGCGGGATCAGTTTCGGAGCGGCTCGAGCCTCTGAGGCGAGGGGTGAGAGACGCTTGCGCCGGGCGTGCCCGCGCCGGCCTCGAACACTCGCGCGGTGCGAATCGCGGCCGGCCGGCCGGGAATCGCGGGAGAGCTGGAGGCTTCGAACAGCGGCTCGGGCGAACGCGCCGAGAGCTCCGGCACGGAGTCGGAACGCAGCGAGGTGCCCGGCTGCTCCTCTCGCTCCTCCATTCCCTCCCACCAGTTGCCCTCATGGAATGCATGAAGGTCCTGGGCCTCACGGTCGGCGACGATCTGGAATGAGGCGCTGGGTGGTCCCTCGACCTCGTGCTCGTCGCGCTCGAAGCGGACGCGGATGCGCGCCGCCTGCGCCGGCAGATTGGGCACCTGCCAGCGGACCACCTGCTCGGCGCCCTCGAGCTCTCGCGTCACACGCACCGGCCAGGTGCGGCCACCGTCGAGCGAGAGCAGGAGCTCGAACTCATCGACGCCCGCCGGCGGCCGGCCGATCGCGATCTCCATCGTCGATCCCGCGCGCACCGAGGTGGGCACCGCGAGATTCGCCCAGCCTCCCTGAGCGGAAGCGGGTGGCGACGCGAGCGCGAGCAGCAAGACGGCGAAATGAGGGGTCATCGTGATGAGCGCCGAACCCGCGGCGCGGGGCTCAGGGTGAGTACCGCTGATGCTCCAGGATCACCGCCACCGACTCGGTGCCGACGGTGAAGGCCGAACGGAATTCGCCCTCCACCCCCACCTGGGCGCCGTCCCGCGGCGCGCCCTCGGTCTTGGTCACCACCGTGATCGTCCCGGAGCCGTCATTGAGCTGAAACGCGCCGTACCCGATCGCGCCGACCGCATGGCTCACCGTCCCGCTCACTCGCACCACCTGCTTGTCGAAGCGGCCCGGGTCGTCGAGCAGCGTCTTGATGGGGGTCGCGGACTTGCAGCCCGCGAGCAGGCCGATCAAGAGGGCCGCGGCCAGCGCAATCCGGGTTGGGGTGCGGCTCATGGATCCCCCTGAGGCAGTCGAGCGGAGCGGCAGAGTGACGATGAACTGTAGCACGGGCGCCGGATTTCCGTCAGCGCCTGGGTGATGGATCGGCCAGGAACAGATCGGTGCGGTAGCGCAGCGACACGCGACCGCCGGCATCCCGATGCCGGCTCCATACCGCGCCGAGCTGCTCGCGCAGGCGCTGCAGCGAGGCCGGATCGCGCGGGACGTAGGACGAGCTGGTGGCGCGGCCGATCAGCCCCTCGAGGTCGAGCGATTGCGAATGCGGAACGCTCTCGATCCGCGCCGGCGAAAACCAGCGGCTCTCGGGCAGAGCCTGCGAATCGAACGCGCGCACCTCGGCGGGATGATCGTGGCTCACCTCGCGGATGATGCGCGTGTATTCGCTCGTCACCGGATCCTCGGCCTCGCGAACGTTCCACACCAGCGCGAGTCGCCCGTCCGCGGCCAGGATGCGGTGGAACTCGGGCAGCGCCCGCTCGGGCCGGAACCAGTGGAAGGATTGCGCGCACAGGACGAGTCGCACGCTCGCGGCCTCGAGGCCGGTGGCCTCCGCGCTCCCCTCCCGCCACTCGACGCCAGCATGAGGCTCGGCGGCAGCTCGCATCGCCGCGTTGGGCTCGATCGCGAAGACGAACACGCCGCGATCGGCCAGCAAGCGTGCCGAGATGCCGGTGCCCGCGCCGATGTCGGCGGCCCTCAGCCGCGCGGGGTCGCCGAGCCCGCGCAGCATGGCGTCGATCGCGGCCGCGGGATAGTCGGGCCGGTGGCGCCGGTAGTCCTCGGCGCGGTCGGAGAACCGGCCGAGCGGGTTCATCTCGTAAAGCGGATGGGGATCGTGCTCGTTCATGACGGACGGCCTGCGAGTGCGTGACTCTAACGCAGTTCGAGCTCGCCGCGCGGACCGCCGAGCGTCGCGATCAGCGCCGCTTCCGGCCCGCGCGTGACGTCGATCCCGATGCCCAGGCCTTCGAGCAACGCGCGGGCGCGATCGGGATCGGGATGCTCGGCGCGCAGCCCGACGAATCTCAGCCCGGGGGCGGCACTGCTCGAGGGGTGCGCCGAAACCCCCCAGTCGATGAAGAAGGGAATCACGCCGCCCAGCCGGTCGGCCCGGATTCCGGCGTAGCGCCAGCTCAGCTCGACGCCGTCGGGCCGACGCCGGAATCCGGATTCCACTCGCTCGAGGTCGATGCCCAGCGCGAGCGCCTGCGAGAGAAGCTCTTCGAGATCGGCGTGCTTCACCGCCCAGGTCTGAAGCCGTGGGGCGCGGAGCGAGTCGAGGCCGAACGAGCGCGGGTGACCCGGCGCGGGTTGCAGCGGGTCCGGCGCGATGATCTCGAGGTAGGCATTCCCGCCGAGCGAGAGCAGGGCGTTGTGGGTGCCCGCGCCCGGGTGCCGGCCGCCGGGGCTCGCCCGAACGCCGAAGCGCCGTTCGAAGTCGTCCACTGCGCGCTCGAGTTCGAACGCCACGTAGACCAGATGGTCGAGCGGCTTCAAGAGTCGGTCCCCGGGGCCACATCGTGATCGCGGCGTGACCGCGACCGCCGTCTCGCGCTAGTCTGCGCCCGCCACGGTACCCCACTCGAACCCGCGGCGCGCACGCGAGGCGTCCGCCGGAGAGCCCCTCATGTACGCATGGAAGCGCGTCGATAATCTGCGCATGCCCCGCAACCCGGTCGTCGCGGCGATCCTGCTCGCGCTGTTGAGCGCGCCGAATCCGTCGCTGGCGGCGACGGCTGCCGACACCACGTTGGGACGCGTGGTCTACGAAGACACAGTGGTGGTGCGGGCGAGCAAGCTCGGACTTCGCCTCACCGATCTCGCCACCACTGCGACCGTGATTTCGCCGCGTCAGATCCGGCTCGGCACCGCGCAGAGCGTTCAGAACGTGCTGGCGCCGGTTCCTGGCGTCCACGTGCTCGACATGAACGGCACCGAGAACAACGGCTCGGTCGAAGCGCGCGGATTTGCTGCGCAGGGGACGACCAGCCCGGTGCTGGTGCTGGTGGACGAGATCCCCACCAACGATTTCGAGACCGGCAAGGTGGATTGGGGGCTGCTCACTCCGGCGCAGGTGAGCCGCGTCGAATTCCTGCGCGGGCCGGCATCGTTCCTCTACGGCACCGCGTCGATGGCGGGCCTGGTCAACGTGGTAACGCTCCAGCCCGGGGAGTCGAGCACGTTGTGGGGCCAGGCGAGCGGCGGCAGCGTCGGGCGCGCGACGGTCGCCGGCGGCGGCTCGTGGAATTCGCCGCACAACCAGGGAACCGTCTCGGGCTCGTACGATCGGCTCGACGGTTACCGCGACAACAGCCAGTCGAAAGTGGCGAGCGGTTACGCGTTCTCGAAGATCATCTTCGACCCGCACTGGAATCTGCGCGCGCGGTTGCTCGCGCACCAGGGGGAGCAGCAGGTGCCGGGCCCGCTCCCCTATCCCGACTGGCAGGTGAACCCGAAGGAGTCGATCACCCCGACCGACAATCACAACGATCACACCTACGACGGCGCGCTCGAGCTGGAAGGCAACCCCTCGCGAACCCTCGACCTGGTGGCGCTGGCGGCCGGCACCTCCGAAGACGTGGACGCCACCGAGACCATCATTCCCACCAGCGCGCTCGATCGCAGCAGCCGGCTTCACTACAGCCGGAACGAACTGCGCCTGCACTGGACGCCCGGCGCGCATGGGATGCCCGACGTTCTGATCGGCGGCGAGTACCGGTTCGGCGTGCTGCAGTCTCGCTACCACGACCCGGCCAGCGGAGCCCAAGTGGGCGCCGGCAACGTGGATCGCACCAGCGGCGCGCTGTACGGCGTGGCGCGCGTGCCGATGGGCGCGATGCTGACGCTGGTGGGTGGGGGACGCGTGGACTGGCTGCGCTCGAGCCTCGACGACCCGACCGACTCCGCGCCGCGCGGCCCCGATGACGATCAACGCGCCGTGAGCCCGACCGTGGCGCTCAACGCCGCACTGCCTCGCGGCGGGAACGCCTGGCTCTCGTACGCCGGCGCGTTCAAGGCGCCGGAGCTGGAGCAGCTCTACGATCAGCGGCCCTACGACCTGGGCTTCGGGACCTTTCATATCTCGAGCAACGTGCTGAAGCCCCAGACCGGCGATCACTGGGACCTCGGCGCGCGAACCGCCCTGGGGCATGGCCTGTGGCTCGACGCTGCCGGCTACTACATCCGTTCGCGGGACGAGATCGGCTTCGACCTCGCCAATTTCAGGCTCGACAACATCGACCGGAGCAAGCACCTGGGCGTCGAGGCTCAGCTATCACTGGAGCCCGTTCACGGGTTCTCGGGGCTGGTCTCGTACGCCTGGACTCAGGCCCGATTCGACGGTGGCCCACACGACGGCAAGCAGATCAACACCGTGCCCGAGAACCAGATCTTCGGGCGCGTCACCTGGGAGCACCAGTGGCGCGGCTCTGTGAGCGCCGAGGTCGCGGGCGCCACGCGCCAGTGGATCGACGAGGACAATCAGTACCCGCTCCCCGACTACGCGGTGTTGAACCTGGGCGCGAATCAGACCCTTGGGCAGACGGAGTTCTTCGCCGCGGTCCGCAATGTGGCGGATCGCCGCTACGCGACGGTCGGCTACGTCACGCTCGACCAGTACGGCAACAATCTCCCGCTCTACTTTCCGGCCTCCGGCCGCAGCTTCATGGCCGGAGTTCGCATGAAGCTGCCGGCGGGTGGAATGCGGTGAACG
>DATKAB010000092.1 GCA_035498555.1 Candidatus Sulfotelmatobacter sp. | reverse complement strand
AGCGCCGCGCCGATGAACTCGGCCACGTCGTGCTTGAGCTTGGCCAGCTCGGCCGAGTGGATGTACATCATGTGACCGGCGACGTAGTACCTGGTCGTGATCCGCGCGCGCTCGTCGGGCTCGAGCCCCATGTGGGCGAGCGTGTAGCGCGTGGCGAAGTAGGGCGTGGCGAGATCGTAGTAGCCCGATGCCACGAACAAGTGCATCGAGGGATTCTTCGCGAACGCGCTGCGCAGCGAGCCGCTCACGTCGGCGAACGCGTTCTCGGCCTGGAAGTCCCACTCGCCGATCCCGCCACCCAGGATGTAGTAGGGCAGGTCGGACTTGTAGTTCAGCTCCTGCCGCACGTAGTCGTTGAAGGTGGCGGTATAGGGCGGGCGAATCGCCGCCATGCTCGGATCGAAGTCGGGGCGCTCGCCACCGGCGACGTGATCGATGCCGGTGAAGCGCGTGTCGAGCCGCCCGACGGTCAATCGTTGCTCGCGCAGCAGCTCTTTGCAGAAGTGCTGGATCTCGATCCTCAGGTCGTACTGCTCGAGGAAGCTGCGATCGAGTCCGGTGTAGCGCCCGAGATGATCCACCACGTCACGTCGCTCCTCGGCCGAGAGCTGATCGCCCTTCCCCAGCGCCTCGGTGTAGCCGCCCGCCGCCCAGCTTTCGCACTCGGCCAGCGTCTTCTCGAGCGGCTGGCCCTGCAGATCGGCGGGCAGCTTCTTGTGATACCACGCGGTGGCGCAGTAGGTGGGCAGGAACAGCGGGTAGGGCAGGTCGTTGCCGGCGGTGAAGCGCGCGGTCTCGAAATTGAGGATCGAGGAGACCAGCAGAATGCCGTTGAACGCGATGCCCTGGGTCTCGACCAGGTAGCCCGAGAGCGCCGCGGCGCGCGTGGTGCCGTAGCTCTCGCCCACCAGGAACAGGGGCGATCCCCAGCGCGAGTTGCGCGTGAGATACATGCGGATGAACTCGCCGACGGATTGCACGTCGCCCTGGATGCTCCAGAACTTCCTGCCGAGCTCGGGCTTGGTGGCGCGACTGTAGCCGGTGCCGACCGGATCGATGAACACGATGTCGGTGAGATCGAGCCAGCTCTGGTCGTTGTCCACCAGCTTGTACGGGGGCGACGGCATCATGCCGTCGGGCTGCATCTGCACGCGCTTGGGGCCGAGTGCCCCGAGATGGAGCCACACCGACGCCGAGCCCGGGCCGCCGTTGAACGAGAACATCAGCGGCCGATCGGCCGACACGCCCTTGTCGCGATCGAGCGTGTAGGCCATGTAGAAGATCCTGGCCTCGACATCGCCGTCGTTGTTCTTGTAAGGCATCATTCCGGCGGTGACCGTGTACTTGAGCACCTTGCCGCCCAGCGTCATCTGGTGGTGGGTGACGATCGGCGGCTCCTCGTCGTCCTTCTTCGCCCCCTTCGCGGCGGAAGTGTCCGGCCTCGCCGCCGCCCGCGCGGCGCCGGCCACCGGAGCGAACGAGCAGAAGAGTGCGAGCGACGTGATCGCGAACGAGCACCAGCGGCGGGTCATCGGGCTCCCTCGAGGATGGATGGTGAGAAGGAGAAATGGCGGAGAGAGAGGGATTCGAACCCTCGAGGCGGTATTAGCGCCTACACGATTTCCAATCGTGCTCCTTCAACCGCTCGGACATCTCTCCGCAATGAGTTCGCGGAATCGCGGCAAAATCTACTGGTGGCGGCGGGAGCGCGGCAAGCGGTGCGAGCCAACTGGTTCCGGAACCAGTCGGGGGGCGCCACCCGCTACTTGAGGTGTTTGTAGCTGAACCGTTGGCCGCCGATCGTGGCCTCGTACATCAGGCCGCCCTTGGCGATCGTGAACACCGCCATCCCCTTCTGGTACGAGCCGGCGGTGGTGGCGTCGTGCTTGGTGGCGCTCGCCCCCGCGCCGGTGCCGCCGGTGCCGGCCTCGGCCGAAGCGCCGGCGGTGATCGCCACCGCGGTCGCCTGCGCGCCGAACTCGAAGTGGCCGCTGGTGAACTCGTCGAATGCGCGCTTGTCTTCGAAGAAGATGATCTGGCTGTAGGCTTGGCCGCCGAACTGGAAGCCGACCGTGACCTGGGTCATCGACGACTGCCCGACCAGGGAACCGCCGCGGTAGACGTGGCCGGTGCCATGAGCCCCGCCCACGCCGATCCCACCCTTGCCGATGGTCGGGAACACCGCGTAGCCGTAGCAGTGCTCGAAGAACTTTCCGCTCTGCCCGGCGTTCCTGAAGGTGTGGATGGCGTCAGAGTAGCTGTCGGCGAGCACAGGCGCGGCGAGTGTCAGCAGCGTCGCGAGACTCCAACCGGCGAGGCATCTTGCTCTCATGAGTTCCTCCCTGAACAATGGGCGCATTCTATCAGCCGACTCGCCCCCGCGTGCCGGCAGCCCCCGGGATGCTCTAGAATCATTCGGCTGAGACTGCGGCGTGGGCGGAGCGCCCGACGCCCATCCCACGCTCCCGAATTCGACATCCGACTGGAAGGACTTCATGACGTTCGCTCCACCTCGCGCTCTCCGCCTGCTCGCTGCCACCCCGATCGCCCTGGCAGTGCTCATGCTGGTCGCGTCGCGCCCCGCATCCGCCGGCAACCGAATGGCCGCCAACGACCTCATCAACCTGAACAGCGCGCTGCAGGATCCGGCGCGCGCCCAGGACGCGGTCAAGACGGTGCGCTCTTTCCTCGCCAACAACCCTGACAGCACCTATGCGCTCTACATGCGCCGCATGCTGCTCGCCGGGCTGATCGTGTCGAAGGCGCCGGGTGCGGTGGTGGCCGGGGCCGCCGACACCGCGCTCTGGACCTACCGAAGCGACGAAGAACGCCAGCAGCGCGCGATGGTGAACGGCGAGGTCGCGCAGTACTTGATCAACCGGAACGAGATGCCGCAAAAGGCGCTGGCCATGGCGCGCGCTTCGTATCACGACCTCCCGCCCGATCCGAGCGCCGATCAGATTCGCGGCTTTGCGCTCGCCACGCTCGGCGAGGCGCTGCTCCTCAACAACCGCCCCGACACGGCGATCGTGGTGCTGACGCGCGCGCTTGAATTCACCCCCGACAGCCAACGCGTGCTGGCCAAGCTCGGCGGAGCCTACGAGAAGCAGGGAAAGACCGATCTCGCCATCAATTACTACGTGCGCTCGATGGGCGTTTACCTGGGCACCGACACCACCGCGGTGGCGCCACTGCACGCGCTGTGGATCAAGAAGCACGGCTCGACCGCCGGGCTCGAGGCGGCGATCGATGCCTCCCGCGCCGCGTCGCGCAAGTCGGTGGCGCTCGACGCGCGCCGCTACGAGCGCGCCGCGCCCAACTGGACGCTGCCCGATCTTCAAGGCAAGAACTTCCAGCTCTCGGACTACAAGGGCAAAGTGGTGGTGCTCGACTTCTGGGGCTCGTGGTGCGGGCCGTGCCGGCAGGAGCTGCCCGTGTTCCAGAAGATCTACGAGCAGTACAAGGGAAAGAACGTCGCGTTCTTCGGCGTCAACTGGGAAAAGGGCGGCTCGGGACAGGATCTGAAGCAGGTGGTGCGCGATTTCATGAGCACCAACAACTACAGCTTCCCGGTGGTGCTCGACCACGAGCGCAGCGCCCAGATGGCCTACGACATCCAGGGCTTCCCGACCGTGTTCCTGATCGACCGGACCGGCATGATCCGCTACCAGAACGTGGGCGTGGCGGAAGGGATCGAGCACATCCTCGCCGACCAGATCGATTCCTTGTTGGAGTAAGCCCGCGCCGAGGCGGCCCAGCCGGCGTAGTGATCGGGCGCCTCGGCGCCGTCTATCGCTCGTACTTCCACATGCGCGTCTTGCCGGCCGCCATCCACTCCACGGCGGTCGCCACGCGCTTCGAGCGCGTCGCGTCGGTCTTGGCCTCGGTGATCCACTCGACGTACTCGCGCTTGTGGCTGGGGCTGAAGGCTTCGTAGATCGCCATCGCCTTCTTGTTCTTGGACAGCGCGCTCTTCAAGTCGGCGGGCAATTTCGCCGGCGGCTTCTTCGCCTTGACGGCGCGCGGCACCTTGACGCCGCCCTCGTTCAGCTCCATCGCCTTCCGGATGTAGCCGGCGAGCGTCTTCTTCGGCGGCAGGTCCTTCACGCTCGACAGGCGGCCGAACTGCCCCATCGCCTCATCGGCCTGGCGGCCGTCGGGCGTCAGGATCAGCTTGCTCTTCCAGAAGCCGAGCGATGCGTGCTCCTTGAACGCGGCCATGCCGCACAGCATGCCTTTGTACGTGAACGAGGGCATGCTCCACTTGAGCGTTTCTTCCACGTCGGGACACGCCTGGTGCACGACGGCGCGAATCTGCTTCAGGATTGGCTGCGCGAACGGCGCGGCCTTCTCGATATATGCGTCGACGCGTGGATCCTTCTTTCCCATGGCTCCTCCGGGGCCTGGTTCCGTGATGAGAGTGGCGCGGGAGGAATGCTAGCAGTCTTCTACGCCGCCTCCCAGCGCCGCGCGAGCCAGCGCGCCGTGATCAGGAATGCGATGGTCAGCCCCGCCAGTACCCCGACCTGCGGCGCGAGCGAGCTGATCGGCAGTTCGCGCCAGAAGACCTTGAGATAGCCATCCAGGGCCCACGCGTTGAAGGTGACGAGCCCGATCTTCTGCATGGTCGCGCTCATCAGGAAGCGCGGGAACATGCTGCCGCCGAGCGCCGACATCGAGAGGATCACGACGTTGGCCACGCCCATCAGCTGCTGGCGCGAGCGCGATGCGGTGGCCAGCACCAGGCCAAGCGCCGCCGCGGCCGCCGCGGTGGCGACCGTCATGATCGCGAAGCCGGGCAGGTGCGAGAACAGGTCGAGATGAAAAACGACCGTGCCCCACAGAAACATCACCACGATCTGGAGGATGCCGAGCGAGGTGATGTGGATCCACTTCCCGATCAAGAGACCATTCATGCCGACTCGCGTGGTCAGCACGCGCTCGAGCGTGCCCGAATCCTGCTCGTCGAGCAGCGCGCCGCCCGAGGCGGCGGCCGAGAACAGCAGGAACATCACGGCGATCCCGGCGGCGTAGAACGAGATCATGCGGCCGCCGCGCTTGCGATCGCCCATCAGGTCGATGACGTGGGTGGCGACCAGATTGCCCGGGTCATTCGAGGCCGAGGTGGCAGCCGGCCCGCCGCTTGGGCCGCCGGCCGCGCTCACGGGCTGCGGCCCGCCCTTCAGCACCACGCCCGCGCAGCGCTGGATCAGGCCGACCACGAGATGCGAGGCGACCGGGTCGGAGACGTCGGCGATCACGTCCACCTTCATGCCCTGGCCCGAGAAATTGGGAAACGTGGCGCCCCAGCCCTTCGGCAGCACGACCGCCACCGGCAGATTGCCTTCGCGAACCATCGAGGTGGCGCGGGCGCGATCGATCGCGACCAGCGACGAACTGGCCCCGGGGCCAGTCGACTGGGATCCTGATCCAGTTCCACCGGAACCGGTACGAGTGCCGGCCGCAAGTTCGGTCCTTGCAGAGTCCACGACAGAAAGACTTGGATCGGCCTTCATGGCCTCGATCAGGTAGCCGCTCATGTCCGAGCGGTCCTCGTCCACCACGGCGACGCTGATGCGCGGCGTGGACGAGAAGCCCTGGCGGCCGAACACCATCGCGAAGATCGAAAAGAAGACAATCGGAAGTACGAACACCATCATCTGCGCGACACGATCGCGCCGGAGATTGGTGCGGCTGATGCGAAGCAGGGTCGCGATCATTCGCGCAGCTCCTTTCCAGTCAGGTGGAGGAACACCGAGTGCAGGCCGTGGCGTCGCACCTCGACGTCTTCAACGCGGCCGCCGGCCGCCTGGACCCGCCGCAGCAGCTCCGCCAGCTCGAGGCCGACGTCCGCCACTTCGGCGCGGAGGATGTTCGCGGCGCCGTTCGCGTTGAGACCCGCCGGCGGCGCGATCGGCGCGGCCAGCGTGAGCGCCACCGTGCGGCGGCCGCCAACCGTCTGCTCCACCAGCTCGGCCAGCGTGCCCGAGGCCTTCACGCGCCCGTGGTCGAGGATCACGATCCGATCGCAGCGCGCCTCGGCCTCTTCGAGATGATGCGTGGTGAGCAGCAGCGAGGCGCCCTGGCGGCGCAGCACGTCGAGCATCTCGTAGATGCGCTCGCGGCTCTGCGGATCGACGCCGACGGTCGGCTCGTCGAGCAGCACGATGCGCGGCTGGTGGAGCAC